>NJBO01000029.1 GCA_005223075.1 candidate division TA06 bacterium B3_TA06
TTATCCTCCCCCTTGATGGGGGAGGGTTAGGGTGGGGGTGAGTTTCTCACCCCACGGGGTAACTTCGTTCCCCAGCGGGGACCCCGATTAGGGGTATTAAATCTAAATCCCTGTTCTGCGATCTTTTGGCCGAAGGTCAAAAGGAACATTTAGCCCCTTCCCCTCTATCCCCTCCCACCAGGGGAGGGGAAGTTATTTGACTAAGACCACTTTCTTCGTTTGGTATGACGTTTCAGCCTCCACCCGGGCGAAATACACCCCTGCGGGGAGGTGGGAGGAGGGCGGGGAGGGCGTCCAGATGCCTTTGCCCTGGATAGTTTCGGTAAGCACGCGGCGGCCGTCGGCGGAGTAGAGGGTAAGGCGGGCCTCGCCTGGGACATCGTAGGCAAGGCGGTTGAGGGATGCTTCAAGTTTGATAGGGGATTCGGTGTGGATAGGAGATTCCATAACTCCTATGCCCATGTTCCAGTCGGTGATCATTGCAAAGGCCTCGAAGATGGTGTCGGTGTTGAAGCGGGAATACACCCAAACGAGGCGGTCGTCGCAGCAGGCAACCGCAGGAGGCTGAGTGTGGCCCCAACAGTTCACGGTATCCGCTCCCCAAGGCGGGGTGTACTCAAACAGGGTGGTGCGGCGTATCGGTTCGTTGTCCTGGATATATCCCAGTATCCCTCCACCATGATCCCAGGTACGCAGTTCTCCATCAGGGTAATCAGCGTAACTCCTTATGTGAGTGTAGGCAAAGCTGTCGTTAGGCGAAACAGCCGTGGAGTACCAGCCTTTTGAACCGCCATGGGCAAGCCATAGGGTATCCCACCATATCAGCCCGCGTATGGGATGGCGCGTCAGACCGCGATCGCTGAACACCCGACCTACAATAATCGGATAACCACTCGGATCTTTCCAGAACATCACGAAGCGGTCGTTATCCAGCCAGTAAGACTCAACCCGGGTGCCACTAGAGCTGTCCTCATTTACCAGATGCCCCATCGGCTCCCAGGGCAGGATTGATTCATCCCCGGCATCAAATACCTGAAACTTGGGATAGGATTGGCCAAGCTCATACTTATACCAGGTTACCACCAGGTCGCCTGCATCGTTCAGCGCCACACCAGGCCAGTTTAAACTGACATCATCAGGGAGATCGCCGTGAACCCTGAAGGGATCACCCTGCGGCCCGTCCTCGAAAGAATAACGCCTGGCGTAAATCGTATCACCATCCCAGACTATAGCAAACTCGCCCTGGTCGTTAAGACTCACCGCAACCGATCTGTTGGAGCCGTGAACGTATCCCTGATAGCCTGTCTGAGGAGAACCCAGGGGATTGCCGCTCGTGTCAAAAAGCTGTAAACGTAAAAAACCCTCATCAGGATTCGGATAAGGATGCTCTGTCCAGAGCAGGACGGTATTTCCTGCTGAATCCATGTCAAGATGGGAACCGCCGATCCGGTGGGTGTCCGCAACCTTGGTTATCTTGCAGGCATCGGTTAAGGGGTTCCCGTCCTGGTCAAAGAAACGCACGAAAAGCTCCCATTCACAGAAGGGGGGGTAATCAACCTGCAGGTGATCTTCCCACGCTATGGCAAAATGCCCGTCAGAGGCCATTGCCGCGCGAAGGCAAACCTGTTGATGGCCAGGCTCGGCCTCGGCAATACGAAAGGGCTCCACCAGAACACCACCGCACAGGGTTAAAGCTAAAAGACTTATATTTAACATCTCGACCTCCTTTTTGTTTAATTATAAGCCGGTTCTTGGGCAATGTCAAGAAAAGAGGAGGGGCAAAGCCCCTCCTCCAACCGTTTAGTTCAAGGCTGCGGCTCAAAAGGACTGAAGTATCTACGGTGGCCTGAACTGCCGCCGTCGCCTGTAAGGGCATTAAGGCCACCGGGAGTACTTGAAGTCACATCCCAGCGTGCTGAATAGGTTGGTATATTGGGTGGACACGACGGACACATAGTGTAGTCGAAGTAGTAAGTTTGTCCGCCTTGATCCTCCGTGTCCCAGGTGCCTGAAACTGAGGTCCATCTGGTTTCGGGGACACCATTCTTGTAGCGAACCGCGCTACCTGACCACGTACCGGCACCTTCTTTTGTGCCGCTCGTGCCAGTTTCCTTGTTTCCCGTGAAATTTCTAACTGAAAGGTCGATGGTGTCGCCATTCGCGCTTACGAACCGAAGAGCTACGGGCCAGATGAACGCAGAGAAGGTGTCCGTGGTGCCTCCGGTTACGGTTGAATCATAAGCTATGCCGTAGTAGTCACCGGTTTGCTGGTAGTCGTTGCCGCCGTAGGTAAGCGTTCCCGATATGAACAAGCTGTCCCAGGTTTCGTAATAACCGTAGGCACTTGTAGCGCCAACGAGCATCACCGCTATCGCGGCGATAATAAGGAGAGTCTTTTTAGACATTGTGTCCTCCTTTGTTTAGGTTTGTTTTTAGATATTCGGGGATTCCTGTATTTCCCCAATACCCTCCTCATAAGCTTATTGTATGAAAAAAGGAAGTTTTGTCAAGTGGTTTCAAGTCAGTTTAAATCTTTTACAAAAAAGTGGTATCAAATTTTTCCTTGAGGTGAGATGGTTGGGAGGATAGTGGTTACCAACCCTTGACTACTTGCGCTTTGCCCGTATAGTTTCTTGCCTAACCTTACCAAGGAGGAGTTCGATGGCAGTTTTCGGTTTTCACTGGTTGACATTTTTGGCGATTGTGGTGACCGCTGCCACCATCGTGGCTTCGATAATCTGGGCAATCGTGGCAAAGTCCAAAGGGGAGGGTAGCGATGGAGCTTAGCAGAAATCTGGTATATCTTCTGATCCTTGTTTGCTACCTTGTTGTCATTGTAGTTATCGGTTTAATAACCGGCCGGGGCGCGAAGAAAGGCACCGATTACTTCCTGGGCGGCCGCAGAATAGGCCCGTGGGTTACGGCGTTTTCGTTCGTTGCCGCGTACTACTCGTCGGTTCTCATCATCGGCGGCGGAGGATTCGGCTACAAGTTCGGCATGGCTTCGATCTGGGTCGGTGCAATCAACGTACTTGTGGGCTGTTTTTTGGCCTGGGCTGTGCTGGGTCGCAGGCTTCGCCGCATGACCCATAAACTGGACTCGATGACCGTTCCAGGCTTCTTTGCCGAGCGGTTCGGTTCGCCTTCCGCACGGTTATTCTCCGCGGCCATCATCATCCTCTTTTTGACCATCTACAACGTGGCCGTTCTCAAAGGGATGGGCAACACGCTTGAGGTGCTCATGGGCTGGCCCTACTGGGTTGCGGTGATTGTCTCAGGTGCCATAATCCTTCTCTACGTCGCGGTGGGCGGCTACCTGGCCGTTGTGTGGACGAGCTTCGTCCAGGCGTGGCTGATGATCTTCGGCCTTATATTTCTTACGGTGTTCGCTCTGATCCACGTCGGCGGGCTGGAGAATCTCAACTCCTCGCTTGCGGCAATCAACCCCGGTCTCATGAAAACACCCGGTGTCTGGGGCTGGGCAGGGCTCATAAGCTACTGTTTGATCGTGAGTTTCGGTGTGTGGGGGATGCCGCAGCTGGTGATTCGCTTCTACTCCATCAAAAAAGCCAACCTTCTGCGCTTAGGTACGGTGCTTGCCGTCGTCGGCGGCAGCATAGCGCTACTGCCCTATCTCAACGGTGCCATCGCCAGGGTGCTTTACCCGAACCTGGCCTCTATGTATCCCGGGGTTGCTGCAGGTAAGGTGGCCGACCTTGCCATACCTACCCTTGTAAGGAACGCGCTTCCCAACTGGGCGGGCGGACTTTTTCTTGCCGGGGTGATCGCCGCCGGGATGAGCACCTTTGCCGCTATACTCATAATCGTTTCATCTGCTGTGGTGCGCGACCTGGTTCAGAAGGGGATTCGCATCAAGATGAGCGAGCGCAAGCTGGTGATGTGGGGTCGTATCGTAAGTCTCGCGGCCGGACTTATATCGCTTTTGATCGCGCTGCGCCCGCCCGATCTGATCCTGGTGATAACCGCGTTCGCCTGGGCTGTTATCGCCTCCACCAACCTGTGGCCGACCCTTTTTGGGGTCTACTGGAAGCGCGCCTCAAAGGTCGGAGTGCTGGCCTCGATGATCTCAGGAGCCGGTGTGGCCCTTTTATGGCAGGCTCTTGCAAAGATCGGTTGGAAGCCGATCTCAGACTCCGGCATCCACGGCTTCATTCCCGCCATACTGGTGGGACTTCTAACCCTCATCGTCGTCTCCGCCTTCACCAAGAAGCCTGATCCTAAACGTCTGAAGCAGGCATTCGGAAAATAAAAAACCTCGTAGGGGCGGACTTTTAAGTCCGCCCGATTAAAGTAACGAACGCACCTAAAGGTACGTCCCTACGAGATGATGTCTACTGGATAGTCTCAATTCGCCAGATCTATCCAACGGGACAGCTAATAGGGGCATAATTCTTCCTTTGTCATCGCCACCTTCTCTAATATTGTCCTTATACCCTGGTAACTATCCTCTGACGCACGAACAAATCCGCTTGACATCTTTAGGCTAAGGGTTAGAATCGAGTAGAGACATAAAAGTCTACATAACAATAAGGAATTTAGATACATGAGAATTGAGAGGAGTTTAAGGTGAAATATGACGTGGTAATCATCGGTGCGGGGCCGGGAGGGTATCCGGCGGCGATAAGGCTTGCTCAGCTGGGAAAGAAGGTGCTGGTTGTCGAGAAGCAGGCAATCGGAGGGGTCTGTCTTAACTCCGGATGCATACCCACCAAGGCGTTGTGTCATGCGGCGGAGGTGCGGGCATCTTTGGGTTTCTTCCAGCGCATCGGTTTAGGGATAGGCGACACCGGACTTGAGTTCGCCAAGCTTCAGCAGTGGAAGGAGGGGGTCGTGACCAAGCTGGTCAAGGGGATCGAGTTCCTGTTCAAATCCAACGGTGTGCAGCTTCTTAAAGGCACTGCCAGGATAATCTCGCCGACCCGTGTTCAGGTAAAAGGCGAGGTTCTTCAGGATATCGATACGGATGCAATCATCGTAGCTACAGGTTCCACACCAACACCCTTGCCTGATATAGAGCCGGATAACGAGCGCATATTTTACGCCGAGCGCGCGCTTTTCTTTAAGCACGTTCCTCCATCAATGCTCGTTATCGGCGCAGGAGCCACCGGGCTTGAGATGGCGACCATCTACAACGCGTTCGGAACCAAGGTTACCATCGTCGAGATAATGGATCAGGTGCAGCCAGGGCTGGACAGAGAGATCGCCGAGAACCTGGCAAAACTCGTTCAAAGGCAGGGTATAGAGCTTCATCTCTCCTCCAAGGTCGCCTCCATCCAGAAGTCCGATGCGACTCTATCTGTGACTATCGAGTTACCTGACGGCCAGAGCGTCCAAAAGGAATTTGAAAAGCTCTTGCTGGCCGTAGGACGCAGGCCGGTTACCGACGGCCTGTGGTCTGAAGGCGTACCCATCGAGACCGACCAGAAGGGCTTTATTAAGGTCAATGAGAAACTCCAGACCTCGGTTCCAGACACCTACGCGATAGGAGATGTGACCGGGCCGCCGCTTCTTGCCCACCGCGCCACTCGCCAGGGTCTTGTGGCCGCAGAGGTGATCGCAGGGGAGGAGGGTGCCGCTTACGATCCCAAGGCGATGCCTGCGTGCATCTTTACCCTGCCGACCGTGGCTTCGGTTGGGATGAGCGAAGAACAGGCTTTCCAAGCCGGTTACGAGATCGAGGTCGGGCGTTTCCCCTACTCCGCCCTGGGCCGGGCAGCAACCCTGGGTGAGCGCGACGGATTCGTAAAGATCATCGCCGAGAAGGGCTCGGGATGTCTCCTGGGCATGCACGTCCTGGGCACAGGCGCGGACCTTATGATCGGCGAAGGCCTTCTTGGCCTTGAGCTGGATGCATCGGTTGAATCAATAGGCTCCTCCGTACATCCTCACCCTACGCTCCTCGAGGCGGTGATGGAGGCCGCGGAGAACGTAAAGAAAAGAGCAATTCATATCAAGAACTGAGTATTAGAAGAAGAACATAGGGGGCGAGTATGAGGCACCCTCTATGCTAAGGTCAGCTACTGCCTAACCTATACGAGTTTTGTATAGACTGGCTTATCGTGTGTCAAGTTCCCTGCACGATCATTGTAGAATTGGACTTGTGCTAAGTAAGCAGTAGCTCCTATGTTGCTTGCTCGCGATTTGATGTTGCGTGTTTCGTCAGAACTTAGGTTGGCTGGGGTTGAGGGAGATAAAGCGGATTTTACTTGGACAAGATATAGAGGAGTTGTTTTTAGTAGCCTCTATGTCTGTTGAACCGGGTAGTCTGGTGTTTTGCAACACAGCCCACCCTTTAGCTCGGAGATCTTCTCTTACGACGGCTTCTCCGCGGGAGCCTACGTTTTGTGAAAACGATGTTTGATACATGTGTCTCCTTTATGTTTATGTGTTTACAATAGCCCCATTAGGGCTTCTTTCGGCGTAAGGCCTTATATCATCTCCTCCTTTCGGTTGGCAGATGGGGAAGTATTTCGATTCGTTTAAGATTCGCGCCCTGTCCTCCCAACTTATCCATCTGCCCCATAGAACACATTATAAGACAAATTCTTACTGCGTCAAATTGCAGAAGTCGAAAAACGAGACTTAAGTGTCTTCTAAAAAGTAACTTGGGTTATTGGGCAAACTTAAGCGCTTTTCTTTTTCCTGCGATCTTTTTGACCCTCCGGGTCAAAAAGGAGCATGTATTCGCCTTGACACAGCCCCAAAAAATCCTATAGTTATATGTTGTAGTATGGGAAGGATGCTCCACGGAGGAGAGCATCCCAAGCGGCGAGGCCGCACCCTGATGAACGTTAAGCTCCGTAAACATAGAGGTTGAATTGAGACTCACAAGTAATAAGAGACCTGCTCACGGAAGGGCATACCTTCTGGCCCTGGCCTTAGTAGCAGTGTTTGGGCTCGTTCTCACTGGATGTGAGTTTGAGTATTGGCCTGGCAGCCCAGAACCTTTCCTTGACGAAGGTGACGAGGAGACGTTCTATCTCTATGCCGCTCAGCATCACCGGGTTGGCGAACTCCTCGTCTGGAATGACAGTAGCTTTCTCTACGTGAAGTACGTTACAGACGAGGGCTATGATATGTCCGAGACCCACCTGCACGTTGACCCTCAATCTGATTCCATTCCGCAGGCGAATGGTAATCCGATTCCGGGTCGGTTTGACTACAAGGAAGAACACGATCCGCGCGTGAACGAATACACCTACGAGGTAGAATGGGACTCCACCTGGGACGGAAAGGATCTCAACATAGCAGCACATGCCATGGTCTGGGGGGTCTATGACGACACTACGGATGCCGACACCACGGAGGAGACTGCATGGGCCCGCATGTACGACGATCCTGAAGACTTCACCCACGAGTTCCCAGGCAAGAACTGGGCTACCTACGTAACCTACGAGCCCGAGGAGGGCGATGGGGATTGAGGTCTGAGCTTACAGAGGGGACTTTAGCCTCCCTGTTTTTTTAAGAAGATTTACCTTTTGGTCGTCTAATAAAGGAAAATTCAGCTAAAGTCGGCCTCTTTTTCCTTAACATTGCACCAGGATGATTATTCTCTTCATATCTCTACCCTCTCCGGCCAAGGCTCCTTCATGGCAAGCGACCATACCTTGTTGATGTAGTTGAGTATAAAGTAGTTCTGCATCAGATGCAGCCAGAACGCCCCTCTCTCCGTCAAGGAGATATGCTCCTCATCCTGGACACATAGTCCCAATGCCTTTGCCAATACTAGCAAGCGGCGGATCTTCTTATCCCTTGATCCGAACAGTTCACGGAGGCGCCTTTTGGGTATATAAGTGTCGTAGAACCGCCAGTAGAGCCAGTAATACATCGCAATGGATTCTGAAACTTCCATCTTCAACGCTACCGGTAGTCTCTGAGCAAGAGAGGCCTTGATATATTCACTGACGGAGAACGTGTTGAAGTAGAATACCCCTGGCAGATACGAAGCGGCGCCTGCCCCAAGGCCGATATAGCTCTCCCTTGTTACAGATGAGTATCGGGGAAGATCGCCCCGCTTGAAACCCCACACAGATACTCGCCGGAAACCATTGGCCACACAGTAATCATGTATGGCCTTGTACATCCTTCGCCGGGTAACGATGCCGGGCATCTTGACACTTTTCAGCTTAAGATACTTCCCGACCGTGGAGTAGGGAAAGGTAAAGAGAGGATATGTGGTTATCTGATCCACGCCGAGCTCAATCGCCCTTTTTATATCGGAGATCGCCTCCTTGACAGTCTGTCCAGGCAATGCGAACATGAGATCAACATTGACCGTTTTGAAACCGGCGGACATGACCTTACTTATCGCAGGATACAAAATACCTGCTGTGTAATCCCTGCCGATTAACTTGAGGTATCCCTCGTTGAAACTCTGCACCCCCAAGCTGATCAGGCTGAACCCGTATCTGAGCAGCTTGCCCAGGGTTTCGTCGTTGATATCGAAAGGGGTAGTTTCTATATACAGATCACCAGATACGGTGAAGTTATCCCTGATTATTTCTATAATTATACCTAACTCGTCGATAAGATTTGTAGGGGTACCGCCGCCTACGTAAATAGATGGTACCTCAATCCTCCCTAAGCGATTATGATACTGCTTTATTTCAGTCAGAATCGCCTTACGATAAGGTTTGGCCAGGGTCTTGTCGTATTCTACCTTGTTGTAGGGACAGTAGGGACACATGCTCTTGCAGAAAGGAATGTGGATGTATAGATCACTCGTGCTTATAGACGGCAGATGGATAGCCCCAGCCGCTTTGAAGAGATACCGAGAACCCAGGCCTGTAAAATATCTCCTTACAAGATCCGTGATACTTCCACTCACTATACTTGGACGCAACTTCTCACCTCCCTGTTGAGCCCGAAAGGAAGGGATTCTTCCCCGTCAAAAAATCAATTTTGCTGAATCTGCCCGCAGACTGTGGAAACCTTCCCTTCATCTTGACTTTGCTCAAATAATTCCTATAATAATGGTATGAAAATGAAACCCAAACGAGGAGGATAAGATGATCAAACCAGGAGACAAGGCTCCGGATTTTACCCTCAAGGACTCCGAAGGTAATCCGATAAAACTGTCCGACATGAAGGGTTCCTGGGTGGTTTTGTACTTCTATCCCAAGGACGCGACCCCGGGCTGCACTACCGAGGCCTTGCAATTCACCCAGCACATCGCGGATTTCAAGAATGCGAACGCCCAGGTCCTTGGCGTGAGTGCGGACTCGTGCGAGAGCCACCAGCGCTTCATGGTGAAGTTCGACCTCAAGGTCAAGCTTTTATCCGACCCCCAGCACAAGGTCTTGGAACGCTACAGCGCCTGGGGTGAGAAAAAGCTCTACGGCAAGATATTTATGGGTATCAACCGCTCGACGGTGCTTATCGATCCCGAAGGCAAGATAGCCCACCACTGGCCCAATGTCAAGGCCGACGGTCACGCAGAAGAAGTAAAGGCGAAGCTCACTGAACTTCAAAAATAGTCCCGACACTCAGGGGGCGAGGGAGTTGTGTGTTACGGGCGAGGAGGAAGAATGGATGTTAAAGAAGCGATTGAGAAAAGAAGGGCTTATCGTTCATTGGAACCGGCAGAGATTACCCCAGAGATACTCACCGAGCTCGGCGACGCAGCTCGGCTGTCGCCGTCCTGCTTCAACAACCAGCCCTGGCGGTATGTTTTCGTTTATGAGCCGGACGCGCTCCGCGCGATGCACGAGGCGTTATCCCGCGGCAACGAGTGGGCGACTGAAGGTTCCATGATCGTCGTGGTCACTGCAAAGAGGAATGCCGACTGTGTCATTAAAGACAGAGAGTACTACGCGTTCGACACCGGAATGGCCACGGCGTTTATTATCCTGCGCGCCACCGAAATGGGGCTGGTCGCTCATCCCATAGCCGGATACAGTCCAAGCAAGACACGCGAGATCCTGGGTATCCCCGATGACGTTGATGTCCTCGCCCTGGTCATAGTTGGCAAGAAGTCCGAAGAAATCAACGAGTTACTCTCGGAAGATCAGGCAAAGAAAGAAAAACAGAGGCCTGAGCGGCTTGGATTGGAAAAGATCATCCATCACAACCGATTCAAGGTTGAGGGTCAGGGGGGTTAAAAGCTATGTGATGGGATGATTTTCATCCCCAGGTGGTTTTGGCGTCCATGCCTTTACCCTCTTACCCTGCGATCTTTTACCCCTCCGGGGCACAGGTGTCCGAAGGGCAAAGGAGCATCCATCCGTGGTCCCCGCACGGCTGCGAAGTAACCGTGTGGGGTAGACTTGACATCCAGCAAATCTATATTATTATAATTATAGAGAGGATGGCGTCTGTCTCAGGGACGACCTGGGACGAGCTTAAGGCGCCGGTTCTGTGTGGTTGAGTATTAGGATCGGAAAACAAATAAGAGGCAAAAGGAGGTTCAAATGGTTAGGAAGTGTCTTTTCTTCCCCATAATAACTACGATAGTGTTAGTCGTCCCTGTAATATCCCCTGCCGGCTGGCTGCGCACCTACGGCGGTGAAGGCGATGATTGGGGTTCGTGCGTTCAGCAAACCTCGGACGGCGGCTGTATCGTTGTCGGTTACACCGAATCTTTCGTGGACCCAAGCGGCGATATCTGGCTTTTGAAGTTCAACCAAGCAGGCGATACCCTCTGGACGAAAGTCTACGGCGACACAGGTGCCGATTACGGCTACTGCGTTCAGCAAACTTCGGACGGCGGATACGTAATAGCCTCAAGCATTGGATTTTTTAAAACAGATAATCAAGGTGAGATGGAGTGGATTAAGCCTTACCCATCCAAATACGTTGATTTAACTGACGATAGTGGCTATATACTTGGGGGGCCAAGTGCTCGGCTTGTAAAGATGAACTCAGCTGGAGAGACCGTCTGGACCAAAGAATTCGAAGAGGATCTCTACTCCTACATCAGCTGTGTACGCCAAACCTCGGATGGAGGGTACATCGTTACCGGGCATCAAACAGAAATAGGATTGACGGATGCATATCTTCTGGATTATGCATGGTTCTTAAAAACGGATAGCATGGGAGAGAAGTTATGGGAGATATCCTACCAGGGCGATGCGACGACTTGTGGATATTCAGCTTGCCAGATCACCGACGGCGGATATGTGTTTGCTGGTGATCATGTAGGATGGGCCGCATCTGTCCACTATCTTTTATTAATTAAAACAGATGCCCAAGGCGATTGGGAGTGGTTCTATGACCGGGATAGTGACAACAGGAAGGAAAATCATACTGCCTACGGTGTTGCTCCCTCATCGGATGGAGGATGCGTGGTTACTGGTGAATATTGGTATACTCTCATGAAAGTTAACAATGAAGGGACTATCGATTGGAAGCATACCTATCCTTTCAAGGGAATGTCAATCCAGCAAACGGAAGATGGCGGCTATATATTAACCGGTATTGGTAGCGGCGATCTTCATCTTCTTAAGACTGACTGGAACGGCGATCTTTACCTTCTAAAGACTAACGCTTCGGGCGACACGCTAGGCATCGCAGAGCAACCTGGAGTCTTCGAGCCGTCTAACTGGGAATTGGTTTCACCGGTAGGCAATCGGGTCATCCTTCAATACCACGATATACCCCAGGGCTTCCACGCCTGCGTCTTCGACGCGGCTGGCCGCAAGGTGGACGAGATTTACGCAGCAGGTTCGTCGGGAACCATCAGTTGGGGTGATGGTTACGGGTCGGGTGTTTACTTCATCCTTGTTAGCGGCGTAACTGATAAAGGCGCGGCACACATCGTGCTTATCCGTTAAAGGAGGAACAGATGAGATATCCTGTGCTCGGTGCTTTAATGGTCTGGGCGATGTTTCTTTGCCCTCAAACCGGCCAGGCAGGCTGGACACGGATCTACGGGGGAGAGGCAGATGACGGTGGATACTGTGTAAGCCAGACCTCAGACGGTGGATACATCGTAAGCGGTTACTCGTACTCCTCAAACAGCCTGTGGATTCTAAAGACCGATGAATATGGCGATACGCTCTGGACGCGTGACTCTGCAGATTGGCGGATAGGTAAAGGCTACTCGGTACAAGAGACCGCCGACGGCGGCTGGATCGTGACCGGCTACGTGGCGCCGTTCAGGGACGGAAAGCATCATCTGTATCTAATCAAGCTTGACTCAGAGGGCCAGGTGCTCTGGACACGCGGCGATTGGGAGTGGATCAACGAACCCGTAGGGGGGGTGGGTTATTCGGTGCGACAGACCTCTGACGGCGGCTACATCATTGCAGGCGCCACCTCGCCCTGGTTCGGAGAGATCGAGGACCTGTGGCTGATAAAGACCGATGCGGCAGGCGACACCCTCTGGACTCGCATCTACGGCGGTGAAGGCCCAGACTGTGGCTGCTCGGTACGCGAAGCCTCAGACGGCGGCTACATCGTCGCAGGTTATACCAGCACCGACTTGAGTCTGTGGCTTTTAAGAACTGATGAGAACGGAGATACCGTGTGGACATCAGGTCTTGAGGGGTGGTGGTACGGCAAGGGCTACTCGGTCACCGAGACCTCAGACGGCGGCTGGATCGTAACCGGATACGTAGAGCCTTTCGATGACGCCAAGCACCACCTCATCGTTGCAAGGATGGATTCCGACGGGGACACGCTCTGGACCCGTATGGAGCAAGGATGGTTCCCTAACGGGGCAGGAGGTGTTGGCCGATGCATCCAGGAAACCTCTGATAACAACTTTATACTTACCGGCTACACCTCGGAGTGGATCGGGGATACAAACGACCTGTTTCTTGTTAAGTTGAACCCTGCAGGCGACACGTTGTGGACGCGTATCTACGGCGGAGAGGCTGAGGACGCGGGTTATTCGGCAGATCAAACTTCAGACGGAGGCTATATTATTACAGGAGCGACTAAATCCTTCAGTGTAGACGGCTACGATCTTTGGCTCCTTAAGACCAATTCCCTCGGTGACACTTTGAGCGGCATCGAGGAATCTGTTATTGATTTAGCATCGAACTGGCACATCCTCTCACCTGTTGGTCGCGAGATAGTGCTGAGATACGAGGATAGTTCTCAAGGCTTTCATGCCAACATATTTGACGCCACTGGCCGTAAGGTTGACGAAATGCATTCAGATCAGTCATCGGGTGTTATTAACTGGGGCGAGGGCTACTCAACTGGAGTGTATTTCATCAAGGTGGAGTTAGATACGTCAGGCTCAGCCCAGAAGGTCGTTTTGATGAAATAAGAGGTTGCGATCTTTTGGCCGTCAGGCCAAAAGGAGCATTGTAAAAAGGAGGAGACATGAAACGTTTTGTGTTGTTTTCAGGGGTGGCGTTGGTGGTCATCCTGTTCCCCCAATCCGTTCAGGCGGGCTGGACCCGTACCTATGGCGGCCCAGTTGATGATGTTGGTTACTGCGTTGAACAAACACGAGACTTAGGATACATAATTTGCGGTGCCTCGTGGCAGCCTCGATGGAATCTCATAAAAACGAACCAAACCGGAGATACCCTCTGGACCCACATTGCAGATTATTGCTACTGGGTAGAGCAGACCTCTGACGGAGGATATATCGTGACTGGAGAGGCCCTTATCGATGACGGAAAGTACCACATCTTCTTACTCAAGACTGATTCTTTGGGTAATACCCTTTGGTATCGGGAAGATTTTGCAGGGGATTCCATTTCGGATACCGTAAGTGGAGTAGGTTTATCTGTCCAAGAGACCTCAGACGGCGGATACATCATTACCGGGCATAAGTCGCTTTGG
The DNA here is from genome assembly GCA_005223075.1 of candidate division TA06 bacterium B3_TA06. NCBI lineage: Bacteria > candidate division TA06 bacterium B3_TA06. The sequence goes on from NJBO01000029.1 coordinate 13,762, forward strand.
TTAGAGGAGATAGGAGACCTCTGGTTAATCAAAACCGATTCCTTGGGTAATACCCTTTGGACACGTGTCTACGGCGCAGACGGCCCTGACTGCGGTTGCTGTGTGCGCCAGACCTCAGACGGAGGCTACATCATCAGCGGTTACTCGGAGTCCTTGCAGAGCCTGTGGCTCCTGAAGACCGATGAGGCAGGCGACACCGTGTGGACGCAGAGTTCGTCTGGATGGGTGCTAGGCAGAGGTTACTGCGTTCAGCAAACCTCGGACGAAGGCTACATTCTAACCGGCTCTATAGCCCCCTTCTACGATGGAAAGAATCATCTCTTCCTGCTCAAGACGGATTCAACGGGCGATACGCTTTGGACTCGAATTGACATAGGATGGCTTTCTCCAGCCGGAGGTGGAGTAGGCCGCTGTATCCAGCAAACCCCGGATGACGGCTACATCATCACTGGATATACGTCGGAGTGGTACGATGAGATAGATGACCTTTGGCTGATTAAGACGGATTCGGAGGGCGATACCCTGTGGACCCGCATCTACGGCGGCGAAGCAGAAGACCTGGGGCATTGTGTGGATCAGACCGCAGACGGAGGCTATATCGTGACAGGGGCGACAAAATCCTTCGGTGCAGGGGGCTACGACATCTGGCTCCTCAAGACCGATGCCAACGGAGATACCCTGGGAATAGTGGAAGAACCGCCCGTAACACCCGTAACACATCCATCCAATTGGCGGCTCCGAGCTTCGGTCGGACAGCAAATCGTCCTTCAATACTCGGATTTCCCTCACGGCTTTCATGCGCAGGTCTTTGACGCCACGGGCCGCAAGGTTGATGAGCTGCACTCCGTAAGTCCATCAGGCACACTTACTTGGGGCGAGGATGACGGGTGTTACAGCCCAGGGGTTTACTTCATCAGATCGTCATCGGAGGAGCCGTCGGTAACGCAGAAGGTTATTCTCATAAAGTAGCGCGAACCTCAATCTGCCCCGCTCAGACATCAGGTGATGTATGGGCAAGGCTGAATTGCAGATTGTCCACGACATCGTTGCCCCCAACGGCCTGCTACAACCACTCCTCGTCATCCCTACGGTAGAGGCACATGAACAGGTTAAGAAGCTTAACCGTCCTTTCTCCTCTATCTAATTGATAATAACGACCTTACGCACCGCCTTGAAC
>NJBO01000030.1 GCA_005223075.1 candidate division TA06 bacterium B3_TA06
TGATGGATATACCCGGATGGTCTATCTCTATCCTGCCCGATATCTGCTCAGGCGACCAGTCCTGGGTGAGCTTGGACACCACGTAACCCCTGATCACCTTGCTCTTTAATCGCATCCTGCGGCTTGCCTTTGACCTGCGCTTATCCGCTCGTACCTGAGCACGATGGTCTATGTAAAAGTCGTAGGTAGGCGAGGGGTTGCGCCGCAACTCACGCGAGATGGTAGAGGGACTCCTGCCTAAAACACGGCCCATCTCTCGTATAGATCGCCCGTCTCTACGCATCGTATCTATACCCTATGAGCGCATAAAGCGCTCAAGGGGCACGCTGTCACCTCACGCTCCTTCAGTCCAAGATGTTGGTATCTTGAGTGCATACGTCCTCAGAATAACGAAATCCCTCTCGCTTTCCAAGGTGTTGCACTTCATTATTGAACCCACGTTCGACATATTTTTTACCTTCACAAAAATAACAGCCTCTGTAATCTATAGAATCCTCGCCCTGCCATGGGTAGTAGAATCCGCCCAACTTGACCAAATCCTCATTTACATCCCAGCCAGTGATGTTGATCTTATGCTCAAATACGCCGTTGTTGTAGACGCGAAGCCGGTGCTCCTTTTTGCAATCAGACGCAATTAAAGTAATAAGAACTGGAATCAGCATTAAACCAATCCTAAGTACGCTCTTCATTATTGAACCCACAATTTCGATAGTCGTTTCAAGCCTGGTATATCGTTAATGTTGACGCCCTTTGTGGTTAGCAACTTTAGGTTCTTCAGCCTCAACAAGTATCGTACTCCCCGGTGACTATAATCACCTTCTATTAGTAACGTTCGAATATTTTGATAATTAGATAGTTTTTTTAGCGCATCATCTGTTGTGTAACAATGTAAATATAACCTGATTCTTCGAGGAATTGACTCTAGTTTACTTAGTCCCGTTCTTGAATCGATTGAGAGGTATACCCCCACCAGATTAGGGAAACGTTTCAGATCATCCAAACTAAAGTCCTTATACCTCAGGGTATAAGCGCGGTTAGGGTAGGTGATAGTCAGAATCAGGTTCGAGTCAGGTATTGTAATGACTTCGGCGTAATCCGACCGGAATCCGACAATTTTTCCGTTTGCCTCCAAAACGAAAAAAGGATGTTTATCAAAGCCGGTTTCATCTTCGAAGTAATGTAAGCCCTCACGGAAATCAATCGAATCCTCACCCTGCCACGGGTAGTAGAAGTAGTCAAGCCAGACCACATCCTCGTTAACCTCCCATCCGGTGACGTTGATTGAATCTTCAAACACCCCATTGTTGTATACGCGCAGCCAGCGCTCCTTCTTGCAGCCGAGTACGCCAATCAAGACAAGCCCGATCACCAGCAGGCTAAATGACAATCTCATCTTTTTCATCCTCCTGATGCTACTCCTAACCCTGAAGAAGTCAATAGAAACCTGACGATTAAACGGAGGGAAAGGAAGTCCTGCGTTACCTCAAATAAATTACAAAACTTATAGATCTCCACACGGCAACTTCCTCAGGTGGCTTAAATTTCCATTTCGAAAACGAGGACAAGATAAGCGAATCCCACTCAGGACTTTCTGTGCTGTCCCAAATACTCATCGAATCCACGTTACCTGCACTGTCTAACAAGAACTTAATCCCTATGAACACCGGTCGCGGTTTATAATCCTCGTAATAAGGAACAGGAAACCTCTTCACCAGATCAGAATAAGAAAGACCTCCACTAATCGAGCCCTCAACAGTGGGGAAAGAACGGGGAACCGTATCCAGACGGTGGTAAAACTCTCCTTCAATAATATAAAAGTTATCTTGATAGCACAATTCAGCAATATCTACGCTCAGGGAATCCTCAACAACCTGTCTATTCCTGGGTGGGCACCATCCGAGTCTGCCTACCAAAAGCATCACAAGCCAAAGGAGAGTTATCAGCCAGAAGATTATCTTCATTACCGCCTCGTAAGCTATTGTAGGCGAGGATGATGGTCTGTCAAGAGAACCCCATCCAAAGGATCAGCCAGAAGTTAGCGCTGATTAATCCCTAATCGCCTGACAAATGCAATAGAAACCTGAAGATTAAACGGAGGGAAAGGAAGTTCTGCATCACTTCAAATAAATTTGAAAATCTATAAATCTATGCACGGTAACTTCTTCAGGTGGCTTAAATCTCCATTTCGAAAAAGAAGATAAGATAAGCGAATCCCACTCAGGGCTTCCAGTGCTTTCAACAATACTCATCGAATCCACGTTACCTGCACTGTCTACCAAGAACTCAATATCTATGAACACAGGTGGCGGTTTATAATCCTCGTAATAAGGAACAGGAACCCCCTTCACCAGATCAGAATAAAGGTTCTCACAAAGGAAGACCTCAACAGTGGGGAAACAACGGGGAACCGTATCCAGACGGCGGTAAAACTCTCCATCAATAATATAAAAGTAATCCTGTATGGGCACGTCAACTATTTATATATATATATCGTCTAGAGTGACCCCTACCAGGTTGGGGAACCTGTCAACGCTTAGCTCATAGTGAATGGTGTCATCGTTCGCCCAAGGTTCATATATTATTGTGATAATATCGCTTGAATCGGACACGCTCGAGATGGGATTGGTCCTAAGCCCAACAATCTTGCCGTTCACTTCCAAAAGAAAAAGGGGCGGTGGAACGTAAGGGTAGCATTCCTCTTCGTAGTAATGAGAGCCCTCACGGAAATAAATTGAATCCTCCCCCTGCCAAGGGTAGTAGAAATAGCCTAACTCAACCACATCCTCGTTCACCTCCCATCCGGTGATGTTGATGGAATCAACGAACACAGCAATGGAATCCTCAAACATGGCTTCGTGATATAAGCGCAGCCAGCGCTGCTTCTTGCAGCCGGGCATGGCAGCGAGGGCAAACGCCAAGACAGCTGCGAACTTCAGGATAGATCTTTTCTTCATCACTGCTCCTCTGTAAACTATTGTAGGTATGGGAGGAGGGTTGTCAAGCGAACCCGATACCCGAAGGGGGCACGCTGAGGTTCTCGCTACAAAAGAAAAAAATCACTACCCCAGAATAGCTATCTTCTCCGTCTCGAACTCGTCACCTAAAAGCTTCACCTTAACGAAATAAGTGCCGGCTTTTATGCGGGAGTCAACGCCCCAACAAATCTCGCCTTGTTCAATTGAACGGGTAAACTTATCAATCCTCCTCCCGGTTGTATCCAGGATCTCTGCCTCAAAATCCCCGAACCAATCCCGGTACTTGATGGTTATCTCTTTACCTGAAGAAGGATTAACCTCCCAGTGCCCTGCCTTCTTAGCAGCCACTCTCATCTCTTCTCTGGCATCTTTGGCTTTAGACCTGGCATCTGGATGTGTGGAGGCGTCCCACGCCCTTGCCGCCCTCTCCCAGGCTTCCGCGCACTCCTTCCACTTGGAGTTAGCCTGCAGATGGCTCCCTCCCTTATCCAAAGAGGAGGCGTTGGAAGCCAACCGCTCAGCCTCTTTTTCGTGCGAGCGTGACTGGGATTCAAACGCATCAGAAGTAGGGTCCTCACTACTCCATTTATAAAAATCGCTATCCTTCAGTTGAAGATCTATTGCCTGTTCCGTGACGTCGTGAGTGAATGCATCTCCTGGAGTATAATTGGGTACGTCTTTACCCTGGATGTACTTAGGATCGCCCAAGGCCACAATATTCATATAGACAAGAGCGGCTTCAATAAACTCATGGTACATTGATTTTCTCAATGCAATTAAGTCCTCTAGCCGGTTGATGTTGTAGGTGATTTGGAATGTAACCTTCAGGTTGGTTGCAAGGTTGAGACCCATATCCCAAAGCTTAGCTTCAGCTCCTTCAACGAAGCCTGGGCGTAAAGTGTAATCCTGGACCCCACATAGGGCTAATGTCTGCACCGAGATCGCAGGTGACATCTCTATTCTTGCACTGTATGTAGATGTGCTTCCGTCCTTAAGAGTCATCTGAAGGATACCTTCCTTCTCAAGTATTTTGTATACCGGGTTTTCTTTCCAGGTCTCATCGTGCATACGGAATACCATTAGATCTGGATTCCTAAGAGACTTCTCCGTAAGGAGCACTAGGGGATCCTTGCGTTTCTTAAAAATATCGAACTGCTCCTGTATTTGTTCCCTGCTTAGTTCAGGCTGACATCCAAATGCCATAGCATCACCTCCAAAATGACGTGATTAAAGGTTTGACTAGTTTAGCAGCCTGGGTGAGGAAGTCCAGATAAACCTGACGAAATGATTCAAAATCGACAGTAAGAAACCGGCAATTCCTTCTCCAACTGCATGAGCCCCTCCTCGCTTATATCAACGCCCCAACCTATCCTCAATACGTCCAAGTTCTTCAACCCAAGCAGGTATTTGACCGCCGCATCCGTAATATCGACACGATCTAAGTAGAGATATCTTAGATTAGGCAACTTGCTAATGTACATGGCTCCAGTATCATTCACACCAGCTTCGGAACAATCCAGCTTCTCAAGATTTGGATGGGACGCGAGATATGCCAAACCCTGGTTACTGATATAACTCTCATACAGACGCAAATGCCTGAGATTTGGCAAACTGGCTATGGTAGCAAGCATCTCTTCGTTTATATCCTTCCCATAACACAAAAATAATGTTTCCAGATTTCGCAAGTTCTCGATATGCTTAAAACCTGCTTCTGTCACACCTTGGGAGTAGTGGTTACGAATCCTCAGATGCCAGTCCATCTCGTAAGTACATTCGTACAACCAGTCCGGAAGATGCAAACCAAACGCCTCAAGAGAATCACAGATAGTATAGGGATACAAACCAAACGCCTCAAGATAGTCACAGATAGTATAGGGTTCGACGGAAACATCCAGCCATAACTCCCTCAGGTTCGTCAGACATCCGATATTCCTCAAGCCCGCGTCGGTTAATCTTAGCTCTCTGATCGAGAGCAGCCGCAGATTTTCCATCCTTCTTAAATGTCTGAGCTTACGATTGATATTTATTCTGCGAAGACTCATGCCGTCCGAGACCAGCAATCCTCTGACGTTACTCAACTTGCTTATCCGTCTTAACTCAGCATTTGTGGGATTAATACAATAAATATACAGCCGAATATCCGACGGTATCTCGCTTAGAAGTTCTATATCATAATCATAATCGGATTCGGGATTAAATATCGGGTGTAGGATTCGCAAATCCGGGAACAGTTTAAGTGTTTGTGGGTCTATCCCATTGCAAGTAACCGTAACGATCCCCTCAAGTTCGTCAATCTCTCCGATACTTATCCAGCTAAGATCAACCCCTGCCAGTTCGCCGTTCACCATAAGCTTGCCTGAGGCGTGAGAATACTCGTAATGTATGCTATCCTCACCTCGCCAGGGATAAAAAAACTCTTGGTGAAACACGTCAGTCCTCCCACCCAACTCAACAGCATCTTCATATGGAATCCACCCGGAAACATCTATTTCATCTCTTGCCACTTCCAATTTATCAAAATCATAGTAATAAGTAGTAATAACCAGCCAGCGCGGTTCGGGCTGGGCCTGCTCTGAAGTCGGCGGCACCGTCTCCTTCTTGAAGCCGGGCAAACCTATTAAGGCTAGCCCGATCACCAGCAGGCTAAGAGTGAATCTCATTATTCTCATCTTCCTGATGCTACTCCGAATCCTGACGAAGTCAATAGAAACCTGACGAATAAAGGGAAGGAAAGGAAGTTCTGCATCACTTCAAATAAATTTCAAAACTTATAGATCTCTACACGGCAATCTGAGCAAAACTAGCCAGGGAGCTCATATCCCGCCCTTCTTGCTCGCCCATGTAATCTAGATATAGACTTTTGGGCATGTAAAGTGCTTCTGCGGCTATAGAGAGAATCGTGCATTCCATAATCTCATGCCATATACCCATCCTGACTCTGAGAAAATCGTCTTTATTGGCTTTCTCATCAGACCTTCTGATGTCGAATTGGTAAGAGAACAGAACAGGTCCCCTTTTTCCCTTAATGCGCTCATTTTTGTCCGGATCAGGTAAGTCACCAAAAAAAGATACAATTCCCGCAGGTGGAAGTTCTGGGTCGTCTGAAGTCTTGGGAAAATCCTTCTCCCTATAAGTCCTGGCAGCTTTGAAATCCAAACTAACATCGTAGCGACTTAACAATGTCAGGGCTTTTTCAGGATTCAACTTGACCTTACAATGATAGTATGATGTCCTTGCTTTGTCAACGGAGTACTTTTCGTATTGTATGCTGACTATAGCTTGAGTCTGTGCGAATCTTTTTTCTTTAGGCTCCAGTTGATCTACCCTCTCCACCTCATACCATGCTCTCCGAAAATCGAACGAGAACTCCACTTCCTCCTTGAAGTTTTTCTTTAAAAGTCCAACCTGTTTGTTAATTGCTTCCGTCATATCCTCTATCAAAGGATCAGACGTTTTTTTTGAAGAACCTCCAGATAAGGTCATGATTACCCCCTTTCTTTGGCTTTGCACCCGATCTAACCTGTATTAAAGATTTACGTAGTCCGGTAATATAAATTAAGGCTTCTGAGTTTATGGAGAGCCTTAAGATATTTCCTACCTTTACTGTTGATTTTATCGCAAAACCCTGAGATACGTAACCAGCGTAATTCCTTAAGTTTTGCAAGATGTCTCAATCCGCAATTCGTGATCCTATCGCGCTCCAAATACAAAATCCTTATGTTTAAAAATTTGGATAGTTCTCTAAGGTTCCTGTCGGTTGCATCAAAACAAAACACATATAATCTTATATCTTGAGAAATAACATCAAGTGTTTTTGATATGTTTGAGTTATCAACACTTACCCAGATACCAACTAGATTAGGGAATTTCTTCAAGCTTACTTCCAGGCATTCTTCGCAATCCCAAACGGTTGCAGTTATGACATCATGAGGTTCAGCAATCTCCAAGGTATCAACATAATTAGTATTGATCCCTACTAACTTACCGTTTACACGAAGAACCGAACCACGGTCCCAAATCTCTTCAACCCCTCCGTCAATTAATGACATTAGTCGATAACAATCATAGTTTATCGAGTCCTCACCCTGCCATGGATAATAGAAGGAGCCAATCCAGATAACATCTTCGTTCACCTCCCAGCCGGTGACGTTTATGGAATCCTCAAACTCGCCGTCGTGGTAGACGCGCAGCCAGCGCGGCTCGGGCTGGGGAGCCGCCTCTTTCCTGCAGAAGACGACTGATCCCGCAAGCGCCACAAGGCACAGAATCGTTATCTGTTTAAACATGCTCTTCATCGCCGCTCCTTTTGTGAGCCCACCTTATTCATAACAGCCCTCTCTCAGGGGTCCATGTATTTGCAATATCACATCCGGGCAGAGCGGTTCGGAGTCTATCCATCCCTGATTCGGTAACGTAATGGGAATGCAGAAAAAGCTTCTTCAGCTTGGAAAGGGTGCGAAGATACGCGAGGCCATTGTCGGTTATCAAGGGACACTCCAAGGAAAGCCGCTCAAGGCTAGCAAGCTTGGACAGATGCCGAAGTCCGAGATCAGTGATCCTCCAACCCTCAAGATAAAGGGTTCTTAGGCTGACTAGTTCCTCGAGATGCCGAAGTACCGAATCCGGAATTTCGATACCTCCCAGGTCTAAACGCTCAAGATTCCTTAGATTTGAAAGGTAAGCCAGTCCGCTACCATTGATGCTAACGCCGTAAAGCCAGAGCTCCTTCAGGTTGTGAAGTCCTGCAAGATGTGCAAGACCGGAATCGGTGATTCTCAATCCCATCAAGCGCAATTCCCTAAGGTTCGTGAGCCCGGAAAGGTGAGATACTCCTTCATCGCCTACCGAAGTGAAGCTTAACCAGAGCTCCTTAAGATTTTTAAGCCTTTCCAGGTGAACAACCCCCTCGTCTCCCAGAGGGTTGCTCTCAAGATAGAAGACCTCAAGCTCCTTACATGCTGAGAGATTGGAGAGGCCCTCTCCGAAGATAAGGTTGCCTCGGAGGTCTAAGATCTTGAGGTTCGCTAGCTTCTTAAGATGGACCAACCCTTTATCCGTGATATGGTTGCCCTCAAGACCAAGCCTTTGAAGATTGGCAAGCCCGGAAAGATAAGCCAGCCCCTCATCTGTAAGCATGGTGCGTTCCAGCCTGAGTTCTCTCAAATCCTTCATTTGCTTAAGACAACGCAGACCTTTACCCATTATGCATGCGTTGAATCCAAGTTCCAGTCTCTCAAGGCTGCGTAAATTCTTAAGATAGACCAGTCCTCTGTCCGTAATCCGGTTGCCGGTGAGATTGAGAACCCTCAACTTAGTAAGGCCTTTAAGCCAACAAAGGTCGGCATCGGCCAGTCTATTGAACTGCAGATTCAACTCCCTCAGATTGGATAGGCTTTCAAGATAAGACCAATCCCTAACCAAGCCTCTCCCAAAACTCATAGCGAAGCTGAACGTTCTGAGGCGGTCAAGGGCTTTAAGGTAAACGAAGCCCGAGCCCGTTATGTTCGTTGGATCAAGATTCAAGCTTGCGAGTCGAGGAAGTCCAGCAAGATATTTCAGACCCTCATCTGTTATATCGGTATTCAATAAGTTCAGGCCCACTATGTTTTGAAGCATTCGGAGACTTGCAAGACCAGCATCGGTTATATGGCTCGACTCCAGATTCAGGTATACCCAATCTAACCCTGAGAGGGGTTCGAGAGAAGCCAGTTCTTCATCAGTTATCTTGTAGAGACACAGATACGCTCCTTTAAGATTGCTGAACCTCTCCAGCGCCTCTAAGTCGGAGGCTTCTGCATCAATCAACTTGAGGACGGTCAGGTTAGGGAAACGCTCAAGGCGAGGAAGGTTAGCGGGATCAGCCCACGCTGCAACGACAGTAGTGAAATCAGTTATATCTCCAATATCATCTCCAAGCAGAGCCACTCCCCTTAGGGTATCGTTGACCCATAGAATGGAGTTATCCCACTTGTAATAGAGGCTCGTTTCCCCATTCCACTGGTAGGGGAAGAAGTCAAGCCAGATAAAATCCTTGCCAGGCTTCAATCCTGTAACATCCACCACACATTCAAACTTCCCATCGAGGTAGACATAAAGCCAGCACTGCCCAGGCTTTGGCGCCTCCTTCTTCTTGCAACCAAGCGCCAGAGCCAGGGCAAGCACAAGTGCAGCTGCGAACTTCAGGATAGATCTTTTCTTCATCACCGCTCCTTGCGGAACTCTGTTCCGCAGTGAACAATTGTAATCCGGAAGGGCCACCTGTCAACCTCATCTGACGAGTGCAACCCAAACCTGACGAATTCCGGGCTAGCGCATATTACCAGACGATCTCGCAGCGGGGCAGGGTTTTACGCAGCCGCTCTACGCCCTCACGGGTTACCTGAGGGTTGGGAAGATAGAAAGGGTAATTCCCCACGATAAGCAAGTGGGGATCAAAGGAAGGGTATTCCTTTTCTGAAAAAAGCTTAAGCCTGCGCAACGATGTAACCTTCTCAAGATGCACCAAACCACTATCGGTGATGTTCCTGCTATTGCTCAAATCAAGGCTCCGCAGATTGTCAAGATTCTCCAAATACGCAAGTCCGGTGTCTGTTACGTTAGTATTGATCAAACGCAACACATGGAGATTTTTTAGCTGGGAAATATAACGCAGGGCTTTGTCGCCAATCGCACGACTGTTTATGTTCAGCTCAGTCAGATTGTTAAGGGCCTTAAGGCGCCTGAAACCCGCCTCTTCAATAGTATCTGACTCAAGAGTCAGTCTCCTAAGATTTGAGATTCGTGCGATTCGTGAAAAGTCTTTGCTTGTAATTTTTAGCGCGGAGAAAAAGAACTCTCGCAGGCCCCTGGCCAGACAAAGAAAACTCAAGCCCCAGTTCTCCTTCTCGCAGGGTATCGCCTTTAAAAATTTGAGATTCGGCACCAAGGCAAAACCTAGAAAGTCAAGATTGGAGATATCATTATAAGAAATATAAAGATCAATATCTTTGGCCTTCGGTATCTTCATAAGATTGGAAACGGCCAAAAGGGTAGGGGTCTTGCCCATGTGCAGCGAATAAAAAACACCTATAGTGGCGGCATTAGGGTAGCTCTTCAAGCTGTCCAGTTTTATCTGCCCGTCATCAAACAAAGTCACAATGTCATTGGGGGAACCCACTGAATCTGCTTCATATCTGCAGTTGCTTAGCCCAACAAGCCTGCGGTTTATCCACAAGTAACTTCCATCATATGTGTAATAAATGGTATCTTCACCCTGCCAAGTGTAAGGTATTATGTATGTGACGTCTACACCACTTCTCACAAAAACCAGTGCATCCTTGTCCGGTTCCCAGTCGGTAACGTCAAGCACAATGACATCCGTAGGCCGAGGCTTGTAATCCTTGGAGATGTAAAGCGTATCCAACAGGGGATATGCCTCACGCACCAGAACCAACTCTCGAAACTCTCTTTTCCCTTCTGACGTCTGTGTCTCCTTCTTGCAGCCAAGTACGCCAATCAAGATAAGCCCGATCGCCAGCAGGCTAAATGACAATCTCATCTTTTTCATCCTCCTGATGCTACTCCTAACCCTGAAGAGTGCAACCCAAACCTGACGAATTTCTTATGCACTGTTTTTATCACTCCTTAAGTCTCGTTCAACATCTTAAAATTAGAGCTTCAAGTCAACTCGCGAGTTCTCCCAAAATAGCACTCTTTGCTTCCTTCCATAAAAATTAACCTGTTACATGAATAAAATATCCCGGTAGCTCAACGGCTCTAAGTTTTGGCAAGCATCTAAGACGGGATTCTATCATGGCTTCTTCCCATTCAGTTGTTCCATCTGGTACCCAAAACGTGACCCTCCTCACCCCCCTCATCCTACATAACCAGCGGGTCCATGATAAGTCGTCTTTGAAGTCTTTGCCTGTAAGGGTTATCTCCAGGACCCTTATATTTCGAAACCTCACGATATTAGAGAGCACCTCAGGGGTAATGCTGACTTGAGAGAGTATCGGAGGGATAATATCGACCTTGAGCCTGATGTTTCGAGGTATGGAGTCAAGTCCCTTAGTATCCTCTGCGGAGTAAACCCCCACGGGCATCATCACTAAGTTCGGAAGAAGCTTGAAATTAGAATCATACCTCATTAGTGTGAGAACCGCTCCTTTGTAAGGCATGCTTTCTATGTGAACATCAAAGGGGTCTACGCCGGCAAGCCTGTCATTTACGACAAGGTACGAATATGGTGGGAAAATATTTGTATCTAACGACGGGAGATAGAACGAGTAACTTATCGAATCCTCTCCCTGCCATGGATAATAATATCTGTCTATTTTAACCACATCTTCGTTTTTCTCCCAGCCTGTGACATCAATTGAGTCCCTGAACTCCCCCTCCCAGTAGATTCTCAGCCAGCGCGGTTCCTTCTTGCAGCCTAGCGCCGCAGCAAGGACAAGGATAACGATCGCCGCCGCTTTAAGCATCTTCTTCATCACTGCTCCTCTGTAAACTATTGTAGGTATGGGAGGAGGGTTGTCAACCCCTACGTGTGTTACGAAGATAATAGAACAAAGCCCTGTCAGATTAGTGAGGGGTGAGCCAGAAACCATTATAGAGGGTAGGAAGAGACATACGCTCGGCTATACTTCATCCACCTCACTTCAAGTACTCCTGAACCCACAATTGGCTATGCCGCCATGAATCTAAATATATTAAATTCAGAGGAGTTGTCAAGGTCGCTCCCGTTTTTCAAATACTGTAACCTTGAGATAAGTATCGGCGCTCTAAGGATATGGAGAGATAACTGGTTGGCACCAGGCGAACACAAGGGCTACGTGGCTCTTACGCCCAAGATGATCCAACTAAAAAGATAGGGACTTGCTCTTAAGGGTGCAGCGTGTCCTTTGGGAGCTTTCCGAGCGCGCCTTTGAACGAGCCAAACAGTACTCGTGGGTCTCAATCGTTGAGGGGCGGCTGCCTTACTACCACGAGGTAGCCGGCTTAAACAGGGAAAGATAACCGATTCTCAGAAGGGACCTATGGGCAGCACCGTTCTTCCAAGATTCTCGTTTAAGACCTCGGCCATGGCCAGATAGATCGCCGAAAGTCCGCATGCAATCCCTTCCCAGCCCGCGATGCGGGTGAAGATCAAAGCGGTGTTGCCCGTGGTCCAGTGCGCGATCGCCAGAAGCCAGAAGAGGATTGCTAGCGTCAGGAACACCACGAACAGCGCCGCGTTCTTCTTCAGGGTGCTGAACATCATCGTGAACGTAAAAAGCCCCCAGAAGAAGAAGTACCAGGCAAGGAACGCCGCAGAGGTCAAATCAAGACCCAGCCTGGGGGCAAGCAGGATGAAAACCAGCGAGAGCCAGAACAGGCCGTAGGATATAAATGCGGTGGTGCCGAAGGTATTGCCCTTGCGGAACTCAAGGATACCTGCGATGATCTGGGCCATGCCGCCGTAGAAGATGCCCATCGAAAGGATCATAACGCTTATCGGAAAGAAGCCGGCATTGTGAATATTTAAAAGCACGGTGGTCATCCCGAACCCCATCAGACCGAGCGGTGCGGGATTGGATAGTTTTTGTTCCATCAATCTCCTCCTTTGGTTTGGCGGATTATACGAGGTAAAGGAAGACTGTCAACTTTGGATGGGCAATACGCCTTCATACTGCCGTCGGTTTATCATTGTGATACTATTTAGTCGAATTAATCAAAACCGCCTTGACATACCTCCCCCCCCCTAGCGCCTATAATAGATTCATAAAGGAAGGACAATAAAGCCCTTCTTTAAGCCAAGGAGAACGTTATGTCCAAAAAGGCCCTAATCGTCATCGCCGCGGTTGCAGTGATGCTCGTGGCCGCCACAAACGCTTATGGCTACTGGGAACTCTGGAACGGTTGGTTTAACTCAGGACACCTCACCTTCGTAGAGAGCCCCTACTTTGACTATGTGGAAGGTGAAGGCATACTTGAGGACCTCACCGATGAAGACGTCGATACGTTTTTCGTCAGTGCTGTATGTATCTCCACCTTCACCTGCACCGAGAAAGGCTACACCATCAAGCTTTGGCCCGGGGCCAGCGGCTCGAAACCCACAGGTCAAAGGGGCCAAAAAGAAGTCAATGAAGGCGCTACCTGGACAGGTTTTGCGAGATTCTATTACGGGAGCCAGATCCTTGTGGAGTTCGACGTCGTCGAAGGCACCTGGGATACAAATGACTATTACGACTACTTCAACTATGTCCCTGATCCGCCTACCTATAGCGCAAACTGGTATTTTGGCAGCAGCAATCCTCCAGGCTTTACAGGAGGAAAAGGCGGTAGCGCAGGCGAGCGGATAGACTACAGTCCGTAAGGAATCCAAACCCTTGGAGGAGGGGGCTTGCCCCCTCCTCTTTCCCTGGCCTTGACATTGCCCAAGAACCGCTTATACTGAGACAAAAGGAGGCAGTAATGCTTAATATAAGTCTTTTGGCTTTAACCCTGTGGGGTGGGGTTCTTGTAGAACCCTTTCGCATCGCCGAGGCTGAGCCAGGCCATCATCAGGGCTGCCTTCGCGCGGGCATGGCCTCTGACGGGCGTTTTGCCATTGCATGGTTGGACCACCTGCAGGTTGATTACCCCCCCTTCTGTGAATGGGAGCTTTTCGTGCGTTTCTTTGACCAGGACGGCAGCCCTTTAACCGACGCCTGCAAGATAACCAAGGTTGCGGACACCCACCGGATAGGCGGTTCCCATCTTGACATGGATTCGGCAGGGAATACCGTCCTGCTCTGGACAGAGCATCCTTATCCGAATCCTGATGAGGGGTTTTTACGTTTACAGCTTTTTGACACGAGCGGCAATCCCCTGGGTTCTCCTCAGACAGGCTATCAGGGATATGTCAGTCGGAACGACAGATCGGTTGCGGTGAGTCTTAACGACAAGGGCGAGTTTGCCATAGTCTGGAATGGCGATACGATTTACGCCAGGCGTTATTCTTTCGAGGACGGGCCGCAGGGTGATCCATTCAGGGTTCACGGCGATCTCCCTGATGATGTCCATTTCCGCTATCCTGGTGTGGCGCTGAGCGATGCAGGCGACCTGGTGGTAACCTGGTATAAGTATGAGCTTGGCCAATCCTATCCCAAGTTTCAGGTATTTGATGCCGAGGATGAGCCTATTCTGCCCTGGGAGCCGATGGGGCATCTGGTGGAGGAGGATAGCTCTAGTGGCACCCGGGTTGAGGCTTACTGGCTGGATAACGACCGTTTCGTGATGTTCTGGAAAGATCCGAGTGGTTATCCGATTACTGTGGGTCGGGTGTTCAGTGATCGTGGTCTGACTCGCCATCCCATACGCGGGCTGATATGGGAAGATTCCTTGTGGCTTCTCCATGGCAGTTCAGAAGGCTGGTATTCCACCGCTGTTTCGCCTAACGACAGCTTTGCCTATACCCACATGAGAACCTACTTTAGCAATCCTGACACATCTGATCCGTCGAAGGACCGCAGCTGGGAGCATGGTGGAGGGATACTGGGATATATACAAGACAACGAGCCTATACGCAGGACCACCCTGTTTGAGTACACCCCGCCCTGGGGCGCAGATAGCGTGCTCATTGATCCTCACAATCTGTATTACACTCGACCTCCTGCGGTTGCCTGCTGTAATGATCGTATCGTTTGGGTGTACTCCCGCTTCAACACCGACACCATCTTCGAGGCCTTTGCAATGATCACCGACTGGGACATGGGGATAGGGGTAGCGGAGCCACCGATTGTTGAAAAGCCGCCCAACTGGGAAGTGATAACCTCCATCGGTTCTCAAATAGTGC
>NJBO01000031.1 GCA_005223075.1 candidate division TA06 bacterium B3_TA06
GGTTCTATAGTCTTGGTAATAAGACCCATTAATGTCTTCTCCTTAACGTCAGGCACTACCTCAACCACGACCTTGCCTGCACGTTCCAGCATACCAAATACCGGAACCTTACCAGCTGCTCCACGACCTCGCTTACCCTTTCTCTTGCCTCCAATATACGTCTCATCCATCTCAACCTCGCCGCTAAGCCCTGTCCAGCAATCATCTGCGGCAATCGCCCTGCGAATACGGTCAAAGAATCCATACGCCGTCTTGTAGTTCACTCCCAACTCCTTGGCGCTGCGACGGGCCGATAACTCCAAGCTGAAAAAATAAACCAACCATGCTACTTGACGAAACTCAAGTTTAATCCCCGTAAGATGAGTCCCTGCAAAGTCAGTGAATCGAACATGACAAATCCTACACTCACACCGACCGTCTGCAAGCACCAAAAGACCCTCTTTACCACAAACCGGACATCGCTTCCTTCTGCCTTGCCACCGTAAGCGTTTATAGTAACTCCTGGCTCGATTCTCACTCGACAAAAGCTTTGAACGTTCTAAAATATCCACCTATCTCTATCATACTTACTCCGCTCTCATGGTCAATTCCCTTTCGTTTTTAGGCTCTCATTTAATGGTAAGGAACTTCGGTGGAAGATTACAGAATATTGGATTCGGCACTACAAAGGCAAAGCACTTAAGAAAGGTGGTTAAACACTTGCCAAAGTTGCTTCGTGTTCTGTTTCAGTGACCATTAAGCAGATAAGCTGATATTTAGTTCCCTCCCTGCCACTCTAAGATTATGCCGGTGCATTGTTCAAGTGAGGGAAGCTTTTCCGGTAAGACAAACCTTGAACTTCAAAACTGGTCGAACCCTACCTTAAAAATACCCCTAGGATCAACGTAGAGGGGTCTATTTGACGATTTCTCAAAGAAGTCATAGTTTTACCTGCTTCTGAAGTTAAATAGCCTTAAAAACGCTCAGAGTGGCCTCTAACGAGATTTGAGAAAGATTATGAGATTTCCATATTTTGTCTATAGATCGGGATTTTCGTTTGACAATCTTGGTTCGTTAATTCTCCCTATCTCACAACAGCTAACTTGGGTATGGGGCCGGTGAGGTTGATAAAGCCTTTTACATACCTAATAAGACGAGTTTGATATAGTTAAGTCGCATAATTTGGGAAGCTTATTCCATTCAGGTGATAATTCAGACCGTATCTGGGGTATAAGAATATGAAGAAGCGTAAATGACCAAACGAGCCAAGGTGAATACATAGCACTAGACAAGCAGTCAAAGGAATACGACCCTGACCTCCGTCGGTGGCTACACCTCCGGTAGGCGAGGACCAGGATGGCATCCCAAGGAAGTCCAGACCCTAGAAAGCAAGAGAAAGAAGAGTAAGATACACTGCAACTAGCCGAGGTCTAACAGGTATCCCCTGTCAAGGAAGAGAAGACAAGAAGAAAAAAAGAGGGAGGGGGGGGTTAGGTCATATTGACCCTAGAAGGTTGAGGGGAGTAGCCGAGAATACAATACACATACTCTCCCACCGTTGCTTCTTTTTTTTACCCGGGGAATAAGAAGGATTAAAACCGGGGGTGAGAGCCCTTTAATGATTCCAGCAGCTGGAATTACAAGCCTTGACAATTACCCATCTCTAACTATCCTCACCTAAACATCGATTACAAAGGAGGCGTCCATCGGTTCTCGTTTATCCTCGTTCATGGCTGACCTTGAGAAGAACTACGGTTTATCCAGAACCGAAGTGCTGGATGCTATACGTAGGGTATTGAGGCCAAAGGATGAAAGATTCATTAAGAACCTGCCTCACAGATGGAGCAGGGATTATTCTCCAGATGACCCTCTTGGGGGTAAGGGTCTCCTTCCCTCCTTGGATATAGACCACCCCGGGGAACCGGCAGTGAGGAAAGGGAGTTGGGAGGAGCTATATTTTCACTACCCAAGAGGTAAGGACACAGCTCAATTCAAAACCATGGGCAGGGGTGAGAAATTCAACACAGTGGCCAAGTTCTACCCTGACCCTGTGTGGTGGCCTAAAAAAGGAGTGTTGAGACCTCGATGGTCAGACTGGCTGGATGTTGCTTTGATAGAGCTGGCTACCGGCATCAGGGTATCGCACCGCAGATCAGAGTATTCCAAAGAACCGATCTGCCAGGCAAACGTCGCCTATGACCATGTAGGGGGCGAGAAGATACCACTGGTGCAAGCAGTGAGCCCATTGCCTTGGGTGAAACGCTACAAGGGCCGTTACGTGAGAGCCAATGCCAGGAAGATGCACAACGGGGTTAAAGTCCCCTGGGAGGGCAAGAAGAAACCAAAGGCGGTGTGGACATTCGGGATACTGGATGAACCCTCTAAGATCATCGTGTTCTCGCTGATGTTCCACGCCAACCCGGATCATCCCATTGCGTTCTTCCGCGCAATCAGGGAGTATAAATACGGATACCGAAAGCCTTGGGATGTCTCACAGGTTTACCACGATTTCCTACTGGAGCTCATGGCTTTAACACTACTCTATGATGATAAGGTTAAGGATTTCTACCATACGCTACGAACAGTAATCAACTCAGGCATCGTGCCGGTTGCCCTGTTCAAGACAGGGAAGCTTTATCCTGTGAGATACGAGGAGTCCAGGCGAAAATCTCAGGAGATAATGCTAAAGGCGTTGGGGCTGAAATCAAACAATTAAACTCCATCTATTTCGGTATCGAAGATATTCTCCTTTGACCCAGAGCTAATGATTGCTGTTCGTGAGTTCAATAATGAAGTGCAACACTTTGGAAAGCGAGAGGGATTTCGTTATTGGGAATACTTCCCCCTCCGGTCTGAGGATGTATGCACTCAATCTACCGACATCTTGGACTGAAGGAACGGGAGGTGATAGAGATGATGCGTGGAGAGAGATGGTCTATGCGAGAGATGGCTCAAGTTCTGGGCAGGAGTCCATCCACCATCTCGCGTGAGCTACGGCGCAACAGGTCGCCTGTCCACGCGGGTTACCTTGATCATCACGCCCAGGAGCGTGCGGATAGACGCAGGTCAAACGCAAGCCGCAGGATGCGATTAAAGAACGATAAGATCAGGGATTACGTCGAGTCAAAGCTCAATCAGGACTGGTCGCCGGAACAGATAGCGGGCAGGATAGGGATAGAGCACAGGCCGCTTGAAGTCGAGGCCAGAGACAGGTTCGGAGACCGGGAGGCGGACACCCTGGTATCGCGTCAGAGCAAGGCTGCTCTGTTGTCCATGGTGGAACGAAAGAGTAGGCTGGTTCAGCTTGAGAAGCTGGAGGCTAAGACCGCACCTGTGACCTCGAAGGCTATCGTCAAACGTCTTCTTCGCTTCCCAAAAGATGCCCGCCGCACCCTAACTCTTGACAACGGCACCGAGAACGCCGGGCATGAAGAAATCTCTAAAGAAACAGACATCCGGTGCTTCTTCTGCGAACCTTACTCTTCGTGGCAACGAGGAACCAACGAGCACACCAACGGTCTGGTCAGACACTACTTGCCAAAGAAGACCGACTTCGCTATGATCAGTAACAAGGATATCAGATTGATAGAATTTAGGTTAAACTCCAGACCACGTAAATGTCTGGATTATAAAACCCCTCTCGAAGTCGCTAACATCGATGTTGCACTTCGATGTTGAATGTAGTAAGTCAAAAGTGTATACCTCCAACATGGTCATCTTTTTAGGAACAGATGGAGAAGCGAATCTCCACCTCAGAAATGCCTGTAAAAGCCTCTCTGAGGCTTTGTATCGTGATCTGAGTTAGTAATCATAAGTAACTTCCTTTTATCAAGAATTGAGTAACAATTAACCCTAACGTGCAATTTATTTAAGACTTATTGAATTCTCTAATTTGTCCGAATTTGGCCATCTGTTAAGCGATTTTTGCTTGATACGTGAACTTGTTAATTTATAATTGAATGTAAAACCAAATGGAGGAACCCATTGAAGCATTAAATTCGCTAGGCATTTCAAACTTGTGGGAATCCAGCAGAAGATCTTTATATCCACGTGATCTATGTATTGGGCTAGACCGGGTAGTAAACTATTACTTGCCTAATGGCTATCCAGGGGGAATACCCGAGAGATTTCATACTGGCGGGAAAGATTATCACCATGATACCGTTCCCAGACCTCTTAACGATTTGTTATGCTTGGGACCAAGAGAGGGTTGGAATGAACTGTATTTCCAGTTCGGTATCTACGATGGAAAAGCAGAATTCAGTATTCCCTGGGGAAGGGATCCCAAGAAAAGGAAGGACTCCAAAAACCGGAAGATACTGGCTAATTATTACAGAGACTCAATCGACAAGAAACCATCCTGGTTTCAGGGTTTAGATACAGCTCTTGTCGAGCTTGCTACCGGGGTTCGTATACCCAAACCAAAACCTCGCTGGCCCATGGTGCAAGAAATCATCACCGAAATAGAGATCTGTGAAATATACGGGCCAAAATTACGAGAATTAAAACCCTCCATACCTCAAAAGCCGATATGCAAAGTGAAAATAATGTCCTGGGACGCAGACCCAAGAGAAGTTCGCACAATCTCAGCGTATCCGGAGATTGTTGCTTTTCAACCGGGTCTCAGCCGTAGAAACACATTCTACGCAGTTCATTCGGTAAAGCGCCTCCCGGATGATAAGATCTATGATGGTTTATACGGGAGCTCCAGGATAAGAAACGTCAATCGTTCCGCGATCCTTGGCGAGTGGGATAAACCAGATGTATCTGAAGCAGTATGGGTATTTGGGATTCATCCTGCTGTCAACAGTCAGAAAGTGACGGTTTTCTCATTGATTATAGAGGGTCAAAGTGGACATCCTGTCCTGCTCGCCAGGGCGACAAGGGATTACGATTTCCGCTACGGGCTTAAGCGACAATTTATTGAAAGCGAATATTTCAGCCGGGTTTGGTGGTGGAGAAGGCCTCCTGGCTTCTTCTATGGGAAGATCCATCATGATTTCCTGCTTGAGCTTATAGCCATATCCCTTCTTTACGGTGAGGAAAAGCAACCCCTTCACAAGATAGTGCGTTCTGCAGCATTGCAAGGAATTTTGCCCGTTGCATTCTACAAGGAAGGTCGGTTGTATCCGGTTAATGAGGATAACATTCGAAATTGCCAACAAATCATCTTAGGGGCACTGGAACTGTGATAGAAGATTCTGGCCTACACCTATATCATTCAAGATGAGATATGGCAGTGCGACGCTACCCATTACTTTGTCCCACCGTGTCCAGTTCTAGAGGGTCGCAGTATACACTTCTTACATCCTTGTCGGTTATCTCAAGGCTCACGGCATCAGGCACATCTCCGGCTGACCCTAACATCCTCAGACCCAGGGCAAGATTTCGGGTTCCACCGGTCAATCAAGGAGAGGGTATGTCTTCTGGTCTACTGTTCGCCTGATGATCTCAGAAAAGCGTTGGATGATGCGATAGTAAGCTGACACCCCTCACACAGCACTGGACAATGTCAGTCCAAGGGACGTTTATCTGGAAAGGAAGAAGGAGATTTTAAACAGAAGGGCCGAGAAGAAACGCTTGAGCCTGCCCCTTGAGGCACCAATTTTACTGCGCCTCATAGAGTGCAGCTAAACCCTGAATGCAAACCCAAAATTCGTCAGTTTGTCCATCTTCGCCTGAATCATAACAGCAATTGAGGAAGGTGAAGAGAGAGCTAAGAAATTCTTGGAATCTTAATCACACGGGGTTGACAGTTTTTGGCAATGCCCTTGCCCTAATCCTGCCATAATTTAGCCCTAAACTCCTGTGCCAGAATTACACCATCAGAACACACCTAACTCGTCACCCTTCTATTGTTCTCGTCAAGCCCAGCCTTAAAATCACTCCATGAGAATTAACCTTAAACAAAATCATGGAGGTCAAATGCAACACCCCTCCGTAGATTCAAACACCAGGACGATCTATATAGAGAGCGAAGAGTCTAAAACAAGCGATGAGACCGTTGGCGGATACTACTGGTCAACGCATCCTGGAAACAGCAAGGTTTACCACACGTACAGAAATTGTGTCGATGGCAACAACATTGAATGTGAGTACCTTGAATCAAGTTTTTCTCCACCTGCCGGATACAGGAAATGCGAAAAGTGCGAAATACTTGAGAGGAGCGGATACGGTGAACCTGGAGTTCCTATCCCGGCTAGTTAGCAAGTAAATTGAAGATTCTACCGCAGCACCACCGCCTTCCGGGTGATAGTGGTTTTCCCCGCTTCTAATCTCACAATGTAGACGCCTGAGGGAAGCACAGTAGAAAAAGTTGTCGCGCCGGAGCCTCTTACTTCTACCTCCTCGATTCGTCTGCTCAGGGCATCGTAGAGGGTGAGGGTATGTAGGCCTATATAAGTCTGAAGGAAAACCCGACGCTATGCTCCGCGATTAGAACGGATAGCGCTTCTCTGATTTACCTTCGCTATTCTTTCGATTATCGTATCTCCAAAGTTGAAAAATCTATCACATGACCATCGGATAGTGAGGATTTAAGAAGGGAAGATTTCTAAACTGACCCTGGGTTGACAAGGAGTTATTGTGTGAGTATACTCCGCTGTCATAAAGTATAGTAACATTTAAGTGGAAATGAACTTAACTGGCGAAGCCTCACAAAAAGGATGGTGATGAATGTTCAAACGCCTTTCATCTCTTACCTATAGAAAGATAAAGAGATCACTGAAGAGGGACGAAGTACAAGAACTTCTCGACATTAGTGCTAAAATGTACGGCTTCCCCCTTAGAGTCATCGATTTCGAAACCCAAGAACCACATCGAACCGAGCGTATCACATTGTGGGTTTACCATTCGAATTTTTTTGATTGGATTGACAAAGAATGCCCGGCCTCAAATGAGGAAGTTGACAATGATGTATGCCGCAAACATCGACAAGTTCTCATTGAAGCGTCACAGGGCAAATTTTCTCACTGTCCTATTAAGTGTGGAACAACTGAATTTGCACTTAGTCTAGGACATGATTACCCTGCTGATAATAAGACCTTCCTCCTGGTAGGAGGAAGAGGATGGTTGGTTCCCGACGATCTAGAACCCAAGGATTACCCACTGTGGCAACAAAAAATCGAAGCCGCGTTAGAAGAAGCAAAGAAGCAAAAACAACTTGCTCCGCATAAAGCAAGAGCCTACGAGTTCCGCGCCAGACGACGACCGTTCCGGACAGTCGAGGAATTAGAAATCTCTGCGAGGGAAATTGTCAACATCCTCAATCTCTTTCTTGAATACTACTCGTTAGACTCAAGATGCCCTGAAATTTCTTCTAAGATTTTCAAGGACATTACAGAGAGCCTTTACATCTGGGTGGGCATGGAGAAATACGTTAAGAAACTCTTGAAAGATGTAAAGAAGCTGTTCCCAGAGGGTCTTACTCCCCTTACCCTGGTGGGAAGTCGCAGGGGATATCCCGATACTGGCTTCGCACTCTACTCATCGGGAGGAATTGAATCGATTCTTTTCTCTTCTGCGGAGGTTCTCAGGGAATGCCTAGGGAAGAAAGAAAAAACTAACGAAGAACTCCAAGAAAAAGTAAGTGAAGCACTCGCTGATAGGTTGCAAGGTAGAGAGTTGCTTGCAATAGAAAAACTAAAGCTTGTAGATGACCGCCAGAAGGGATGCATAGTTATTACTTCTCATGACGGCAAATCGTTCTGGAAGTCCAGGGATAGGAAAGCTGCAGAGAAGATGGCTGACTTCCTTGCCGGGCAGACCTCAAACTACCTCGACCTCTTAAAGGAACAGGCTGGTCGTCAACATGAGACGTCCAACAAACTAAGCTTCTATCGTCTGAAACGTAGGCTCCGCACCGGAATCGGAGATGCTTACTCCAGGGAAAAAATTGAGGAGGTCATAGAAGGAGAAGGTATCCTTGATCATCTTGACTTAGACTCTATACGCTTGCATCGCGTTGAATACCATACGTATGAGGAACAAAAGGGAGCCAAGCCGTGGTTGCAGAAAGTTCTGGATGCTGGAGGAGCAAACTACTTCCCTAATCAGGAAACCCGCGAGCAAATCTATGTACCTGTTTTCTTTCGAAACACGATCACGGATGTAATAGAGGCTGCATCTAAGCGAAGCATTTCCCAAAAAACAGAAGAAGCGCTTATGGAGCTGGCTCATCACATATCTCCTCGCCTTGAATATGATCGTCTCGCCAAGAATCTTGGCACCTTTAAAAGCGCATTCAAAGATCTCCCTCGGGATAAAAATCCCATAGCGGCGGATATCTGCCGAATGATAAGTGCTAGCGGTTGTTCTATCTGGCTTCAAGAAACCTCTTCCAGCTTCTCACGTATAGCTCAAATAGGCGTGGAACATGGTATAGATGAAATCGGTCTTGAGAAATCTTCTTTGATCAAGAAGTTGCTGGATCGTGGCATGTCTGAACCTCCATATGAATTGGTGGATGTAGAGAAGACTGATTATCTTCTTACCCAGAAAGAACTGCTTAAGCAAGAGTATAAATTCGGACTGGGGGCAATAGCATCTATCCCCAGGGAGTATATGAAGAGGGATTTCAACCTTGTGGTTACGGTGTGGAGAAAAGACCAAGGCTTTACTGATGAAGAAGCCGAGATACTTACAGCATTTGCCCAAGGACTTGTAGCATCTGAGGGATTGCGTAAAAAAGCAGAGCAGCATGCTCACGAAATAGAAGAAACCATTACGCGCCTTCTGCACGAAGTCAAAGCTCCTACGAATGCATTAATTGCCAACATTTACGACATTCAAGATCTCATTAATTATAACCGCAGAAGACTCACCCCCACATTCCTCAAAGATATTGGGTTCCCTCTTGGAGATATACGTATTCTAGGGAGATATATGAAAGCTCTCAACGACGATTTCTCGCTTTTCACTTCTCTTTTAGGCAGAACCTCACCCACTCACTATGAGCCGCCATCTGTAGTTTGGCTTTATGACCGTCTCAAAGAACTTCAAGAAATTCTCGCATTCCAGGCAAAGCAAAATAATCTTAAGATAAAAATTATAGCAGAAAGCGACAAACTTCGCAGGGATATAGCGCTACGTCTTACTAGAAATCAGAAACTCGCTTTCGAGGTAATCCTATTCAATTTACTCACAAATGCATATCGCTACGCTAAGAAGAGATCTGTTTGTTTTATACGTCTGGATCTTTCGCCGCACAAAGATCTTCTTATCTATGTTGAGAATACAGGTATTGGAATCCTTGAAGATGAAAAGAAACTGATTTTTGAAAAGGGAACCCGTGGAAGCAAGGCTATTGAAGTCCAACCTACAGGCACAGGTTACGGTCTTTGGATAGCCCAAACAGCCGCACGCCGTCTAGGTAGGGAGGGGGAAGTAAGTTTGATCTCTGCTAATCCAGAAAGGACGGTTTTTCTCTTCCGGCTTCCACAAAATTTCATATCATGGAAAGAGAGAAAGCGAGAGAAAGTTGAGAATAGCCAAGGAGGATCGCATGGCTAAAAAAATACTCTGGGTTGAAGACGAAAGGTATCAAGTAGATGCCTACATGAGGTCTCTGAAGCGCAGAGGTTACGAGATTGACTTTTTTGAGACCCCCTGGGAAGTACTGGAGTATGTGGAAGAAGAACGTAACCGTGACTTTTCTTTGATAATAATAGATCTTATGTTGCCCGTTGGAGAGTTTTCAAAGGAAGAGACGCAGAACGGCCTTGCTACAGGCGTGATATTGTTGCTTGCCCTTCGAAGGTGGATGGCGAACCTACCCTGTATTTACTTCACTAACATTCCAATGAGCACCATTGCTGGTGAAAATGTCTACCGATTAGCTACCCACGTAGATAAAACTGTGTGGTTACAAAAGGGAATTAGCAGTGATGAGCTTATTGGCGTAGTACGAAAATTGATTGGAGAAGGGGGCGAATCATGAGTGGTTCCCTCCCTTTCCTCTTGTGCATGTCCGCAGATACCACCTTAGTTCCTTATTCTCAGAGCACTCTTGACTCCTTGGAGAACATATGTAGAACCGCTCGGCACATCTTTTACAGTTCACCAGACGGGATTTCCTTCTTGGTTTTTTGCATTACGATAATTGCAGTAGTAACAGGTATTGCAGCAGCAGTATTTGCGTTTCTAACATTCCGAGCTGAAAGAAATTACCATACCGCCTTGAAGGACGCCAGGGACAATCTTAAAGAAACAGAGGAAATTAAACAAAAAGTTGAAGAAATTAAACGCGAAGCCGAAGAGATCAAGAAGGAAGTTGAAGCCTTGGTGAACGAAAGTAAAGTTGCGATCAAAATCACACAGGAGAGAGGAAGATGTCTAAGTCGCATAGCCAAGGAGCAAAGCGAAGCGCTTACCCCACATGTGACCACCTTTGCCGATACACTGCTGGCAAGCGCTGAACAGCTGAAACTACCCATGGAGATGAAGAAGTTCGTGAAAACAATGACCGATGGTATCATGCTATATGGCAGCTACTCAGCTGAAGCTACCCGTCTTTTCGTAGCCGAGGGCGAGGCCTTCGATGCAGCAGTGAAATTCTTCCGTATGAGAGGAGCAGCCTCCGAGGAGATTGTAGGACATACCATTAATCTCCTCGAAAGGCGTTTGAAAATCGAGAAGGAAAAATCCCCTCCCGAGCAGGATATAGAAGTCGCAGAAAAGCTTACCCAGGCGATCACGGAGCTTAAGGCTCAAGAAGAAAGTTTTAAACTACAAAGGACGGAAGCAGAGAGACGGAAGGGAACAAAGAAAAGCAGGAAGAAGAAAAGGTAGTTATTTTTCAACATCTCCTGCTCTTAGGAGAAGCACTCTTTGCTTTCCTTAACTACCATAGAAAGGTTAATCCCTACCGCAACACCACCGCCTTCTTTTTACCCCACACGGCTGCTTCACACCCGTGCGGGGACCCCAGCTAGCGAAGTAAGACAGCTTTTCTTGTGATCGTTAAGTCAGCACTTCCCAGCCGCACGAAGTAGACGTCGGAGGGGAGGGTAGAGCTGAAGTCAACGCTGCCGGAGCCTCTGACGTTGACTCGCTCGATCCGTCGGCCCGCTGCGTCGTAGAGGCTCAGGGTGCCTTGCTGGCCTTGAGGGATCGAGTAGCTAACGCAAAGGGGATCGGTGAAGGAGCGCACCTGGAGGGTGATGAGGTGTGTTACGGGTGTTACGGGCTCCTCGATTCCCGTGTAGATGAGGAATTTGGAGAGTGCGTCGTCTTCGTCTGACTCGTCCGGCTCCATCACGGTGCGGATAGTCAGGGTGTAGGAACCGGAGGATTGCGGGGTAAAGTCGGCGAAGGAGGCGATGTCCTCGGTGTCTCCCTCAAGCGACCAGGGCAGGGTGTCGGCGTAGGCTAAGCCGGAGGTGTCCCAGATCTCGGCGATCACAAGGAAGCTGTCCGCCGGTTCTCTGCCGAAGTTCTTTATGCGTGCTTCGGGGGTATAGGGGTGACCTTCCCTCAAGGAATCGCCCGAAAGTATCTCCTTCACCCCAACGTCGTAGTCGGCGTAGCCGGTCAACCGCACCCCGTCAAAAAACGCCTTCTGGCCCCGCCAAACACTAAAAACGAGCCAGCTACATTCATAAAGCAGAAATGTATCCAGCTCGATATCCTCTGATAACCCTTTCTCCCCAATAAGATCGGCTTTCAGATTACGTTTGGAGCCGTACCACACTCCTTCATCAGGTATAGTGTCCGAGAATATTTTGCGAGTAGGGGTATCAGGGGCAGGTGTGGAACCAGGACGTAACCACCCATACCAGACCTCAATAAAAACCCCGGACGGTCTGGTTAAGTAAAGTACTACACCATAATTCCCGGCAGAACTCTTGACCCCTTCATCACGAAAGAGAGCCATGTGGAAAAACTCAAGGCTATCCAGGTCCTTCAATGGTTTAGGGTAGGGAATTATCTGATAGAAATATCCTTCGATTCCGTAACCTTCAGGGAGATTAGGAAAGGGTTTTTTCCGGCCATCTATTGAACCACAGTAGTCTCCGATATAAGCACTGTCAGGGTCATGATAATTATAAATGGTAGAGTCATAATTGCCAGGTCCGTTTATTATCTTAGAGCGCTCAAGCCACACCTCGCTGTCCTTTTCGAACCCACCGTCTTTGATGAGATTGACAGGCTCAAGGGCAAACAAAGCCACAGGTAAAAACCCCAAAAAGGCAAATCGCTTCATAGTCAACCTCCTTTTAAGTAAGTTTATAATACCCTCTTCTAGGCCTGTTGTCAAGTAAAGAAGGAGGAAGCTTACGCTTCCCCCTAACTCGTTCCTTGTTTAGTTTCCTTAACCTATTTGATCAGTACCATTTTCTTGGATGCTTTGTAATCTCCAGCAGTGAACCGCACGAAGTAAACCCCGGATGCGCAACGGCGGTTGACGTCGTCCTTGCCTGTCCAGCGAAGCTCGTGGATACCAGGTTCAACTTCGGCGTCCACGAGCTTGGTCACCAAACGACCGGCTACATCGTAAATCTTCAGGCTTACGTGTGTGGCATAGGGCAGGGAGTAGCGAATCGTAGCCGCATCGCCAAACGGATTCGGGAAGGGCTGATACAGGCAGAATGGAATTACCTCAGGCCCTGGGCTGCTCTGCGGACCTCCCATTATGTAAGACTCTGATTCGTTGGGACGCCACACTATTATGCGACTCACCGGTACGAATCCGAATTGCGAGAGACGCCTTATGGCCAGATTCAGAGTGTCGTCTCCCGAAGAGATATCTGTTTCATACCACGAGTAGCTGTTGCCGGGTATCTGGATGGTGTCCACGCTCGAACCCACCGTGAGCTGAAGCTGGGTGGCGCTGTCGCACTCGGTGTAGAACTCAACTATCACTGAGTAATTATTACGGGAATTCAGGTGCGGGAAGCGGTAGATGAGACTGTCAGCTGCAGAGTCCACGTCCACCGACGTATAGTGTATGCAGGTGTCGCGATAGACGGTGTAGGGCGAACGCCTTTCGTCTGATTCTAGGTAGAGCGCGGGAAGGAGCACATTAAGGCCGCGGCGGTCCGTGGTAAGATGATAGGTTTCGTAGTCCACCTCGTCGCTGTAGGTCGTTATCCAACTTAACTCATTTAATTTATCGTCTATGTAGGGATGAGGGTAGTAGCCGGTGTAGGTCTTGGTAAGGTAGTATTCCTCGCTGATGGGATCGTAGACATAGAGGTCGGCCAGGGAGGTGTCGGAATGCTGAATTCCATACATCAAACCTTCTTCACCGCAGAGGATCTCGGCCTCATCGTCCAGATAGAAGGTGTCGTGCTCCACCCAGGTTGTGTCGTCAAGGTAGCGCCAGAGGCGGATCAAGCTCGTGTCGCCTGAGCCGAGGTAGGTGTAGGTGATGTTGCCTTCGCAGCAGCTTACAGAAGGCTGCGAGCCCTGGCCGATGGTGGTTGTTGTGTTGCCTGAAGGGGTGATGGTGACAAAGTAGCAGGCAACGATATCATCGTACGCGCCGTAGACCATGGAATCGCGTTTGACCACAGATGCGGCGTAGTCACCGATGTTGTAACCCGCAGCGCTTGTGCTGGTCGTCTGCTGAAGTGTATCCATCACACAAGCGCCAGGCAAGGCCTCAGGGAACCTGGCATAAAGGGTTGCCACCGAATAATAGCGAGTTACCTCTGAGCCACCCCCGATGTGCGTAGCGACCTTCGTTCTTATTATGGCGTGGACGGTGTCGTTTTCACTGACAAACCCTACGGGTGAGAACCTGCCTGAGTCGGCCCACAGGGGGATAGCGCTCAGGGGATAGGGCGTGGAGAAGGTGTCGTTGAGCTGGTAGGCGTAGAAGAGGGCATCGGGGTGGTAGACGGCGGGGTCATGGGCACTCTGCCAGAAACACGCGCCTTCAGAGAACGAGGGCCAGCAGCCCAGGCCTACGGTGTCCGGAGCGGAGAAACCAAGCCCCTCCGCCGACTCCATGTAGATCACCGAGAGCCTGGTCGCGTCGTCCGGGTCTTGCGCGGTGTAGACCAGACCGATCTTATTCCCGTCGTCGTTGAGACTCATTATATCCTGGTTCGAGTAGGT
>NJBO01000032.1 GCA_005223075.1 candidate division TA06 bacterium B3_TA06
TGCAATTTGAATTTTGAAATTTGCAATACCCGTGCGTGGGCTTGACTTCGGCTGATTCCAATATACTATTTGACGAGGAGTTTTAGGAGCAATTATGAAAAGGCCGTCTCAGGCGGCGTAAACGGTAATCAACAGAGGAGCGCGAGATGAACGTTTTCAAGAAAGAATGGCGCAGGTGGGGCGCATTGGGAGTGCTTGCAGCGGTGTTTCTTTTAATGCCACTGGCATGTGGGAGGGATAAGGAGCCTCCTGTGGTGACAATCACTTCTCCTGCGGACGGCGGGACGGTATCCGGTTATGTGAGTATAACTGTTGAAGCTACCGATGACGATTCCGTGGCAAGTGTGACCCTCCTTATCAATGATTTTGAGGTGCATACGGTTGATACATCTTACTTGGAGTATGAATGGAACACCCTGGAGCTTGAAGAGGGGAGCACCCACACAATCAAGGCTACTGCACTTGATCCTTCAGATAACGAAGGGGAATCGGAGATTGTAACTGTGACCGTGATGCAGCCCAGCGATCCACCCGATACCCCGGATGCCCCACAGGGGCCGTCTGCCGGGTTTGTAGGAGATGCTCTCACGTTCAGGGCGAGGACAGCCGATCCTGATGGCGACAGCATCTCGTTCCAGTTTGACTGGGGAGACGGTTCTGTCCCAGATTGGACACCATACGTGGCCTCAGGTGAAACGGTGACTGAGCAGAAGTCTTTCCAGAGCGAGGGAACCTATCATGTTAAGGTAAGAGCAAAGGATACCTACGGGGTGACCTCTGCGTTTTCACCCGGGCTAACGGTAGTTATATCACCTTTATCTAGCACCGGCAGCATTCAGGCCAATTCCGTTCCCACCGGTGCCGAGATCTGGCTTGATGGAACAAACACCGGGAAGACTACCAACGCCCTGCTGGATAAGATAGCGCCAGGTGAGCGCACCGTTTCCCTGCGTAAGGAAGGATATGCCGATTACCAGGCCAAGGTTACGGTCGTAGCAGAGCAGACGGCTGAGGTAAACGCAACCCTTGAGCGGATCGGTGAAGTTATCTGGCAATATGAGACCGGTGGCGAGATATTATCTTCCCCTGCGATCGGCTCTGGGGGAATGATCCTTTTTGGTTCATCTGATAACAAGTTCTACGCCGTTACCTCTGAAGGCAATCCGTTCAAGGATTTTTCAACTGGTGATGCGGTAAAGTCTTCACCTGCTGTAGCTTCTGACGGAAAGATCCACTTTGGTTCGGATGATGTGTACATTTATGCCTTGCATTCCGATATTGTGAAGTACTGGGATTACAAAACAGAGGCCTATGTTTCTTCTTCACCGGCGATCGGATCAGACGGCACCATCTACGTGGGTTCAGGAGATGGTAACCTGTGGGCACTTACGTCTGAAGGCAAATTCAAGTGGAAGTACATCACAGGCAACGACGTGACTTCCTCTGCTGCGATAGGTACTGATGGAACAATTTACGTCGGTTCTGACGATAACTACCTCTACGCAATCAACCCGGCTGACGGCAGCGAGAAATGGAGCTACAAAACGGGCGGCAAGGTTAGTTCTTCACCCGCGATAGATGCAGACGGCACCGTCTACTTTGGATCGCAGGATCGATACTTCTACGCGCTTAATCCTGATAGCACTCTGAAATGGAGTTACGAGACAGGTGGCAAGGTTAACTCATCGCCTGCGATAGGTGAAGACGGCACTATCTACGTTGGTTCGGATGATAACTACCTCTACGCGTTTACCCCTGCCGGAACATTGAAGTGGCAGTACGAAACCGGAGGATTCGTAAGGTCTTCCCCTGCTGTGGGTGCAAATGGTACAGTATACTTCGGTTCAGTGGATAGCTACATCTATGCGGTGCGTTCGGACGGAACTTTGAAGTGGCGCTACGAAACCGCGAGTCCCGTGATAACCTCCTCCCCGGCGATAGGGGCAGGCGGCACGATTTACTGCGGGTCTACCGATCATTACATCTACGCCCTCTCAAGCGACTCCCCTGGCCTGGCTTCATCGCCCTGGCCCAAGTTCTGTCACGATAACCGCAACACAGGCAGGACAGGCCCGTAACCCGTAACACCGCCCGTAACACCACCCGTACCACCCCGCGCCATTGAGGGAGCTGGTGCCGGGGCTTGAAAGTCAGGTTTTGTCTGGATTAGTAATTCAGTGGCCTGACGGTAAGAAGATAGGAGGCCTTAAGCGAGGTTGAGCCTGCTTCCTTGATTCATGAGGAGGGTGTGATCTGTATCGTTAGATACACGAATGCTGATTTTAGTTAGCCTTACGCCATGCAGATCGGCTTCCCGGCACTTTACCTTACTCATAAACCTAGGGTATTTGTAGGATTGATGGCCGGTGTTTTTGGGCTATTCTTAAACAAATATGGGAGTTCCTGAGTACGTTGATTGCCTGGTCAACACGACTCACCATTCATGTTCTGTTATTTGATTGAGAATTGAGAGATGGTTGAGCTTGACTTTGGCAGGTTAATCCGTAGTATTCGGGAGTTTTTATCTAAAGAATTCAACTAGGAGAGAGATAACGATGAAGAAAGCGTGGCTGTGTGTTCTGCAGCTTTTAATCCTTGGACTGGCAGGATGCGGGGCGGTGACGAGCATAGAGGTGAACTCTGTTCCCGAAGGGGCGGATGTTTTCTTGGATGATACCCTTACGGGACAGAAGACGAACTGCGTTATAGAAGACGTTGAGCCAGGAGAGCACAAGGTTCGTCTGGTCCTTGAGGGCTACGCTCTGTGGGAGGAGGTAGTTATTGTAGGTGCGGGCGAGGTGGTATCGGTGGATGCCGAGCTTGTCGATGCCCTGCTATGGCGCTACGAGTCAGAGAAAGAGATATCTTCTTCGCCTGCGATAGGCGCAGACGGGACTATCTACTTCGGAGCCGGTTCCTATCTTTATGCACTTGGCCCTGACGGCACCCTTAAGTGGCAATACAAGGCCGAAGGCAAAGTGGAGTCCACCCCGGCGATAGCTGCAGACGGAAGCATATACTTCGGTTCTGACGACAAGTTCACTACCGACGATGGATACTTCTATGCGTTGAACGCTGCAGGGACCCTCAAGTGGAAATTTGACGAGATTGACGGATGGGTTGTTTCTTCACCTGCAATAGGCTCTGATGGGACGATCTACGTCGGAGCTTTCAGTGATTCCCTTTATGCCTTTAGTCCTGATGGTAATTTGAAATGGGGGTATCGGACCGGCGGTTATATCACATCCTCTGCGGCGATCGCTTCAAACGGCACGATCTGCTTTGGCTCCCAGGATAAGTTCATTTATGCCATTACGCCGAACGGCGCATTGAAATGGAAATACCAAACCGAAGGGAAGATAGTTTCTTCCCCGGCCATCGGTGCCGACGGCACGATCTATGTGGGTTCGCTTGACGGTTATCTTTACGCCTTAACATCTGGTGGAGAACTGAAGTGGAGCTATCAAAGCGCAGCGATTGAATCTTCGCCTGCGATAGGTTCTGATGGGACGATTTACTTCGGTTCTCTTGACGGCTGCCTTTACGCCCTTGCTCCTTCGGGCAGTCTGCGGTGGCGCTATCAGACAGGTGATAGAATCAACTCCTCTCCTGCGATAGCTTCAGACGGAACCATCTACGTAGGCTCCTGGGATTCTTACGTCTATGCTTTGAGCCCGGAAGGCACTCTTAAGTGGAAGTACCAGATTTCTGTCAAGGTGGGGTTCTCGCCTGCAATCGATACGAATGGAACGCTTTATGTAGGGGCTGATCTCTTATACGCCATTGCCGGGCACTCGGATGGCCTTGCCTTGACTCCTTGGCCCAAGTTCGCCCACGATAATCAGAACACGGGAAGAGCGGAGTATTGATCTCTGTCTTGTGTTAGAGGGATGCAGGTATCTTGAAGTCATCTTGAGGCTTGCAGTTCCTTCCCCAATATCGCCTCCTCTAGAGCTCTGCGAAGAATAGGTTGTGTTGACATAAGGTAAGGCTCTTCTTATAATTGCGCATGAAGAAAGCGCTTCCCCTTCTGATTATTGGGCTTGTCTTCACCGGATGCTTTAACCTCAGACGATCAATTCGCCCAGGACGTAGCGGGCTTGAGCTTATCTATCTAACCGATCTTCCAGAGTCTGCTCAGGGCTGGACAGACCTACAGGCGACCCTTAAGGAGTCAAAACAAGACCCTCTTCTCGTCGTGGACGATCCTCGCTTCTCAACCCTTGACGATCTTGCCTGGTGGGAGGGTGAACGTGAGATATCTTTGCTGCGGGCCCTGGGATGCGATCTCTTCCTGCCTCCGGCTGAATGGATGTTACTCGGGCCTGAGCGTCTGGCTGATCTCTCCACCAGGGTCGAGTTTTTTATTGTCGCCTTGGATGTGGTTGATGAGAAGGATAACTATCTTCTGTCCCGCTACATGATTCGCCAGCGCAGCCCTTACCGGCTTGCGTTCTCTGCAGCGGCCAGCCGGGATACTGGAGAGCGCGTTTTTGAAGGAATCGATAGGCTTCCTCTGGATTCAATCCTTCCTATCACCGCATCTTTTCTTGGCTTGCAGACCGATTTCTTTATCTTCTTCGATGATGCAGACTCTCTGCCTGAGGTGTCTGGCCGCGTGCATGTTGTTCCTCGAGAAGGTGAGAACCGGGTGATGGATTTCAGGTTTATAAGTCGTGTTGAGTTCAAGCTCAAGGAGCATCGGTTTACCTTTGATTTGTCAGGGAATGCGGGGAATGATCCCTTAGCGCTCTGGCAGGCGCATGCTGACTCGCTGGATGCTCGTGTTCTCGGAACGTGCAAAGAATCCCTCTCGATTGAGTCATTAGAGATTCTCGCTAACAAGTCGCTTAAGCGCCTTGCCGAGGATAGGTTCTCTGTGGATGGTATCGGCATCCTTATCCCTGAGGGCTTTATAGCCGGGGAGATACCGGCAGGCCGGATTACCTTTGGGAAGATGCGCGAGGTTATGGCCCCTGAGATATTCTTTCTTGTTTCCATAAAGGACCTTCCCGACAATATTGCCTCCCGCAGCCGGGACTTCTCGGCAGAAGGAGAGATCCAAAGGGCTTTACTGCCCTCATCGTTATGTCTTGCAGATGATCGCTTCCAGGGCAAATCCTTGAAGCTTACAGGTATAACATCAGCCCGGATAGCGAAACAAATGTTTGCCAGTGATGTTGAGGTGGAGGACAAATGAGTGCCCAGGCGGTTGCTGTAAAGGCGAAGCAGAAGTCAGGGATTCGCTGGGGACGTCTTCTCTGGACGATCTTCGTAGTCCTTTATTTCATTAACTTTACCAAGAACCTTTTTGCAGACGTAGCGCCGGGTCAGGCGGCAATACCCATAATCTACTTTGTGTTGTGGCTCTGCTGGCTTGGTGTTGAGTTCTACCTCTCCGCGCTCTTCTTTCAGTCCAGTCTTGTGCCGCGCTTCAATCCATGGCTCAAGGCCTCGTTTGCCGTCTACTTCTACGGCTTGCAAGGGCTTGCAGGCTGGGACGCGTTCGGCGGCACCCAACTTCACTTCCTCTATCCCCTTTTCAACGTTCTCGGATTGCTTCTCTTCGCGGCAGGCATAGCAATCCGTCTGTGGGCGCTGCTGGTCTATCTCCGAACAAAGGACAGAAACAGGATACTTGCCAGCCGGCCATGGCAGATGAGCCGTCATCCACGCTACGTCGGGATGCTTTTAATCATGTTCGCTATACCACTTGTCTTCTTCTCTCCCTGGGCCATGCTCGCCACCGTAGTTATAGGCCTTCCCATCTGGTATCTTGAGATTCGATTCGAGGAGCGCAAACTCAAAAACCAATGGGGAAATGTTTATGAAGACTACTGCAAGACTACTTCTCTGCGCCCTCGCCTTAGGCATTAGTTTCTGCACCCGTAACACACCTACCAAGACCAAGGGTACTCCTCAAAGAGTGATTTCGCTTGTGCCCAGTCTTACGGAGATTGTTTATGCTCTTGATGCCGAGGATAGGCTTGTAGGGGTCACTACCTACTGCGACTATCCTGCAGAAGTTAAGGAAAAGCAGAAGGTTGGAGATTTCCTCTCGCCTGATCCTGAGCGGTTGCGTGTCTTAAGGCCTGATCTTATCCTTCTCACGACCCCTACCCAGACCCAGCTGGCAGAAGACCTCAAAGCAGCAGGATTTCGGATCGCGGTGTTCACCGATCCTCGCAATCTTGCAGGTGTGTTTACTCAGATTAAGGCACTTGCCGATACACTTAAAGTGTCAGATAGGGGAAAGGAGCTGGTGGACAGCCTGAGATCAGTACTTGAGGGGATTGAGAGGGGCAAGGAACTTTCTGCCTACATTGAGCTTTCCGAGGAGCCTTTGATAAGTGTGGGCGGCGGTTCCTATCTAACCGATGCGCTTGAGCATATAGGTCTTGTAAATATCTTCTCCGATCTTTCCCAGGGTTATCCGGTTATAGACCCGGAGGAGGTGTTGGTGCGCTCACCTGAGGTTATTCTTCTTCTTTACCCTAATGCGAGCCGAACAAATGTCTTACACCGCATTGGATGGTCAGGCATACCTGCGGTATCCAACGGAGCTGTTTTCGATTCCCTCCCGATTGATGAACTCATGCGTCCAGGACCAAGGTTGATTCGCGGGGTTGCAGTCACCGACTCACTTATCAAACATGCGCGCTAAGTTAGGCTGGGTAGTTCTTCTTGTCTTGCTTGCAGGGCTTTCCTTGCTTGCGCTTGCCTTTGGCCCAGCCGGGTTAACGCTCGATTCACAGATCCTTGCCAGCCGGGTCCCTCGACTTTTGCTTACCATCTTTGCCGGAGGCATCCTTGCCCTGGTCGGTGCAGCCCTTCAAGGGCTTTTGCAGAACCCTCTGGTTGATCCATACATCATCGGCTCTTCAAGCGGTGCAGGTGTAGGGGTGGCGCTATCCCTGCTCCTCGGATGGACCTCAGTTATAGGCCGTCCCATTTTCGCGTTCGCAGGTGCGGTTGGCGCACTTTTCCTGGTCTATACCCTGGCCAGGATGCGTGGCAGGATGTCGAGGCTTTCCTTGATCCTTGCAGGCGTGGCGGTGAGCTTTGTAGCCTCGAGTCTGGTGATGGTTCTCATGGTGCTATCCCGTGAGCAGCTTGCTCAGATCATCTACTTCCTTATGGGTTCAACAAAGGTGGTATTCACCCCTACCAAGCTCTGGGTCTTCGTAGGCTCGGCTGTTCTATCCTTTACAGCAGCAGGCTGGCTCCTGTCCCGCTGGCGGTCGCTTGACATCCTCTCCACCAACATCGAGGCTGCCGAATCCCTGGGCGTGGATACCCAGCGTTTAACTACTGAGGTCTTTGTTCTCTCAGCTTTACTCGTCGGGGTGGTTGTTGCGTTTGCAGGAGCGATAAGCTTCATCGGGCTGGTTGTGCCGCACATCGTGCGGTTTATGTTTGGTCCCCGTCACTTGCGAGTGCTGCCTGGAAGTTTTCTTGCAGGTGCGGTTCTTCTTCTTGCTTCGGATCTATGTCTGCGGGGTTTTGCTATGGCGACCGGGGTTGATCTCCCCCTTTCCGTTGTCACCGCTTTGTTTGGTGTTCCGGTATTCCTTTATATCATGCGCCGGAGGCTTGCGTGACCCCCCGTAACACCCCCCGTAACACACCCACCCGTAACACACCCACTAACCCGAAATCTGGATTTGTGGTTAAAGAGCTGTGCTTTTCGTACGCCCAGAAGACCTTGTTTGAGAGACTTACGGTTTCCATCGGACGCGGGGAGTTCTGCTCGGTGGTAGGACCCAACGGCGCGGGCAAGAGTACGTTCATAAAACTTCTTTCGCGGTTGCTGGAACCGCAGTCTGGAAGAA
Source organism: candidate division TA06 bacterium B3_TA06 (assembly GCA_005223075.1). Classification (NCBI taxonomy): domain Bacteria; species candidate division TA06 bacterium B3_TA06. The sequence goes on from NJBO01000032.1 coordinate 7,833, forward strand.
TCTTATTTGAAGAACAACTACTTTCTTCCTACCCCCGCAGGGAGCTTGCGCAGCGTATCGCTTACGTCCCCCAGGAGAGTTACTTTGCTCTGGATTTTACCGTTCTTGAAACCGTACTGCAGGGGCGTCATCCGTATCTTAAACCGCTCGAGCGCTATCACTCATCCGACTTCGCTCTTGCCCGTCAGGCCATTGATCGCCTGGGAATCTCCCATCTTGCGGATAAAGGGATCAACAACATCTCATCAGGCGAACGCCAACTGGCGGTCATAGCAAGATCGTTAGTTCAGCAGCCGTCGGTGATCCTTCTTGACGAGCCTTTGAACCACCTTGATCTTTCACATCAGCAGCAGGTTCTGTTTTTGCTCGGTGAGCTTCACAGTGAGGGTATGAGCGTTGTGCTCGTGGCTCATGATCTTAACCAAGCAGCACTTGTCTCGCAGCGCATGCTTGTCTTTGCAGAGGGCCAGCTCGTAGAGGACGGGAAACCAGACGACCTGCTTACCCCTGATCTGGTCCAACGCTACTGGGGCATAAGGCCGATCGAAGGACGCCATCCCGAATCCAATAAACGCCAAATCTTCCTTCCCTTGAAGTGATCCTTAAGCTTGCCGCTGTTTTTGCCCTGGTCGTTATCCTTATGGTAATCCGCGCTCCCATATCTGTTGCCATTGCCGCAGGCGCAATTCTTATAGGTATACTTTTTCCCATGTCCGTGCTGGAGATCGGCAAGACCTTTCTTTCAAGCCTTATAAGTTTTCACACCATCAACCTCCTGGTGGTGGTTTACCTTATAACCTTGCTTGGTCGGATGATGCGGGAAACCGGCGCGCTTGGCCGATTCGCCACAGGGACGGAGTACCTTCTGCGCGGCTCACGGGTGGGTCTCGTTAGTGCTCCCATGTTCGTTGGCCTTTTGCCCATGCCCGGCGGGGCGCTCTTGACCGCACCCATGGTCGAAGAACAGGCCAGGCCCCACGCGATCGCCCCCGGTCTCCTGACCTACCTCAACTACTGGTTCCGCCACATCTGGGAGTATTTCTGGCCGCTTTATCCGCCGGTGATCCTGGGCATGGCTATTCTGGGGATCGGCTACCGTCACTTTCTTGCAAACCAGTCGTTTATGACCATCGCGGCTATTTCTATTGGAGCGGTTGTTCTTTTTACTTTTGTCAAGCGCCGCCGGGTTCGTCCCCAACGTGCTAAAGGCAAGACCCGATCGGCCTTTAAGGATATAATCTACGGAACATTCCCTGTGCTGGCAATTGTCCTGCTTATCGCAGCCCTGCTTGCGATCCAGCGCTTCGTTCCTGAAGCATCCCCTGCCGGCAAGATCACTTCCCGGTTTCCTCTGTCCATATTGATGTTTGCGGTGGTGGTTTTTGCCTGGGTTATCTACCGTCTGCCTGTGCGCGATGCAGGGCGGCTGCTCTTGGGGGCCCTCGACTGGCGAGTGCTTACCCTTCTGGTGGCGGTGATGTTTTTCAGAGAGATGCTTGCTTCAAGCACCGCCCTTGACGGTTTTGGAAAGCTTCTTGAGAGCTCATCTTCTGCCCTTCTCATTCTTCTGGTGACAGGCTTGCCCTTTTCGGTGGGGCTTCTGGTGGGGTGGAACCAGGCCTACGTTGTGGTTAGTTTTCCCCTTCTGGGGCCGTTTATTGCCGACCAGCCGGGATTGATAATGCTTGCCTACGTGTCCGGATTCCTGGGCTGCCTTCTTTCCCCGGCGCACCTGTGCCTTGCCTTCTCCCGCGAGTATTTCAAAGCAAGCTGGGTTTCTGTCTACATGTGGCTGGCGCCCTCGGTCGTGGTTTTGGCAGGGGTTGCCCTAGGTGTGTGGTTGCTTTTCTTTTAGGATAGGCGAATCACAAATTACATTTTGTCATTGCGAGGAGCGAAGCGACGAAGCAATCTCGTACTTGGTGGGTGGTATTTTGAGATTGCTTCGCGGCCTTCAGCCGCTCGCAATGACATGACGGATTCTCTAAACCGCTTTGTAGTTACCCCTCCCTGGTGGAGGGGAGTAACTATGGAGTGCAACGACCGAATCATGCTACAACAACTCGGTTGTTACTCCAAAGAGAGTAGGGGCACGGCATGCCGTGCCCCTTGAGCGATCCATGCGCTCATAGGATATGCCGTGCTCCTACATGTTCTGCATTATTTAGATTAATCGGGGCTGGCCTGATGCCCGAATGGGACACGCTGAGGTCGACTTCTACGAGTTCTCCCGCGAGTATTTTCGGGCAAGCTGGGGTTCTGTATACAAGTGGCTCTTTCCCTCAGTCCTCGCCGTCGTCCTCCTGACGTTTGCAGTGTGGCTCGTGTTCTTTTAAGGGAAGAATCTTAATCCCATTCCCCAGTTAAACATCCCATTCCAAATTTGAAAATAAACTGCCTTAGATCATTCACTCCGATGATGAATCTGAAGTTGACATCAGAATTCTCGTCAGGCCTATCCTCGAATACGAATTTTATGATCAACCCGGTGTCGGATTGGGTGGATACGAGGCTGTGACTCAAGGAGTTTCTGAGATGCCATACGAGCGTCTTTAAGTCCTCTACATGTTTTGGTGGATGGAGGTCTATTCTCCACTTGCCCCAGTTCCTTCTTGTTAGTTCATCAATTGAGAGATTGGGTAGATTCGACTTAATCTTGTTGTAAGGGTAAACAAGGGTTCCATAGCAACAAGACAACACCACACCTTGATTGAATAACTCGTAGGATTCGTCATGGATTCTTTCTCTTAACCATTGGTGGTAAAAATCTCCGATCTTTTGAGAGGAGTCTTTCTTAAGTGCCATCACGAAATCATCCAGAAAGCTCGGCGTTACAGCCGACTGAACCATAATATTTTGATCTTCCAGGTTGAGCGAAGATTCTTCTTCAGGGACGATTTGATTCATAGAACCTCCTTGATAGATTTAATATTTATTATAAACATTTTTTTTCTACGTCAAGCATAACCGGGCCGACCTTAAGGTCGGCCCCTACGAACCCACGTCACTAATTTTCGTCTTCCACCTCAATTTGTGTAATTTCAGAAGCTGTGGAATAATCAAAAGACCCTGAACCTCCACAGAGGGGACACGATACAGATTGGGCAGGTCTAACCTTCTTAATCATTCCTGGCCACAATTCATCGAGACCTGGATCTATAACTTTCCCTGCCCCTCCGCACACGGGGCAAACCCCATCATCACGTATATTGCAACCTTCTACTTTCCTAGTAACGATTTCCTTTGTAGGGAGGACAACAAAAACCTCCCGTGGTATTTTGACCTCATAATACCTTTTGGGGTCTATCTTGAGTTCTTCAACGCCCATCTTTATTCCTCCTTTATTTAATTGTAAAAGACCTCTTGTGAATGTCAAGTTCGGTAGGGGCCGACTTTCAAGTCGGCCCGCCTATTAACCTTTCCCCTCCCCCTTTATCCCCCTCCACAAAGGGAGGGGGAAAGTATATTTGGCGGCATTAAATTCCACCCTCTCCCTCTGGGACGAAGCGCTACCATGAGAGTAGATATTAACATCGAAGCCAGCATTTAGCTGGCTCTTTTATTTCCTCCCCCTTGATGGGGGAGGGTTAGGGTGGGGGTGTTTCTTTTCACCCTCCCCCTTTATCCCCCTACCCTATGGGGTGCAGTAAAATTGGTACCCCAAGGGGCACACTGTCCACAAAGGCAGGGGTAACTATTACCCCACGCCGTTACTACGTAACGCCGCGGGGACCCCGAGGACAGTTCTATACTGCGATCTTTTTACCGCCAGGTAAAAAGGAGCATATAATTGCCTCCCCCTTGATAGGGAAGGAAGTGCCACCGTCTGGTAGGATAAAGGAGGAGGTGTCATTGCGAGACTTCGCCCAGAAGTCGAAGCAATCTCAATCAAAGGAGCATTTCCTTCTCGCAACCCAATCCGAAGGCAATAGATTGCTCCGCGAGCGTCGCCCTGCGGAGCTTCGGTTGCTCCGAGCAACCTCGCAATGACAAAAAACCCAGAGAACTTCCCAAATCACTCTAATTTTGACCAACTTCTGACCATCTTTTGGATAGCTTTTGACTACCTTTTGACCAGCTTTTTTGTGACGAGTGCAATGTAAACCTGACGAGTTTGTAGCATGTTTTGACTAAAAGGCGCCGCTTTCAGCGGCGCCTATGCTCGCTACGTGGAGTCTTTGCTTCAGGAGGGACCGCCCGCAAAGGCCGACTCCATAACCTCCGCTGGACGGTGACTTACTTAATCCGGGAACAGATCGGTGTGCACCAAAATCCC
>NJBO01000033.1 GCA_005223075.1 candidate division TA06 bacterium B3_TA06
GAACTCAAGTCAGGGGAGAGGCAACGGTTTGGCACTGAGTTCGAGCGGATAACCGCCTACTTCGCACAGTTGCAGAAGTTAAGCCTGGAAGGTGAGATAACGTTTCCCTATCCATGTCCACGTACGCCCGATAGGCCAAGAGACTACGAGATCAAGGTAGAAAAGCTCTCCGAGTATCTCAAAGACGGATACTTCAAAATCCCTCCGCTACTGGCATGAGTAAATTACCTTCCATAGCCGAACTCACCCTGCTCCTCGCCAGAGAGGAACGCAAGGCCACAGAGATTATAGAGGAGATCAAGGGCAATATAGGGAGAAAAGAATCAGAGGCCAATGCCTACATCAACCTATTTTTGGATGAAGTCTTAGCGCAGGCAAAGCAATTAGACGCATCGGGCAGCAAACCGGATGAGGAGAAACCGCTTGCCGGAATCCCGATCGCTATCAAGGACAACATCTGCGTTTCCGGCAAGCCCTGCACCTGTGCATCGAGGATTCTTGAAGGGTTCATCGCTCCCTATGATGCGACGGTGGTTGCCAGACTCAAGGACGCAGGGGCGATCATTGTGGGCAAGACCAACCTTGACGAGTTCGCCATGGGTTCATCGAACGAGAACTCGGCCTACGGCCCGGTGAGGAACCCTATGGATACAGAGAGGGTTGCTGGCGGCTCGTCCGGAGGATCGGCCGCAGCGGTGGCGTACGGTGGTGCGGTTGCCGCCCTTGGTTCTGATACCGGCGGCTCGGCCAGGCAGCCTGCGGCGTTCTGCGGACTGGTAGGGTTCAGACCCTCATACGGCAGGGTCTCAAGATACGGACTGGTGGCTTTCGCATCCAGTCTGGACCAGGTGTGTCCTATCACCCGAACGGTCCAGGATGCAGCGCTCATATATTCCATAATCGCCGGTCCTGATCCTTGCGACTCCACTACATATCCTGCCGAGCCTGAGGAGATGGACCTTGCCGGCGAGATACCTGAGGGAATAAAGGTCGGGTTGATCAAGGAGTGTTTTGACGATCTGGAAGACGAAAGGATGGGGGATGCGGTGCTTCGCTCGTTCAGGGAGGCGAGGGTAGAGTTGGTGGAGGTGAGCATACCTCTGGTAAGACTCAGCGTTGCCGGCTACCAGCTTTTGGCCATGGCCGAGGCCTCGTCCAATCTTGCAAGATACGACGGGATCAGATATGGAAGGAGAATCGAAAGGCTGGGCCTGCGTGAGACCTACTTTGCCACCCGTGGCGAGGGGTTTGGAGACGAGGTGACGCGCAGGATACTTATCGGGACGTTCGGACTTTCCGAGGGTTACATCGACGCCTACTACAACACCGCCTTGAGGTACAGAGCAGCGCTGGCTGCCGAATTTGAGGAAGCTTTCAAGAAAGTGGACTTCCTCCTCTCCCCCACCGCGCCGACACCTGCGTTCAAGCTGGGAGAGAAGATTGCAGATCCACTGGCCATGTATCTTTCGGATATCTTCACCGCACCCGCGGCCCTGGCAGCTTTGCCTGCGATCTCCATACCGGCAAAGGATAAGATAGATGGATTGCCTCTAGGTATTCAGATAACCGCGCCGCAGTGGCAGGATGCAAAACTTATGGAGTTTGCCCATGCAGTCGAAAGACTATGAGATAATAATAGGGCTGGAGGTTCACGCCCAGCTTGCCACCTCCTCAAAGATGTTCTGCCGGTGCGAGGTTGATGTGGACGCGGCTCCAAACACCAAGGTGTGTCCGATCTGCCTGGGGCTTCCAGGAATCCTGCCGCAAACCAATGATCAAGCAATCAAGCTGGGGATAAGGGCCGCACTTGCACTGGGATGCAAGATCAATCTCGAATCACGCTGGGCGCGTAAGCACTACTTCTCACCCGACCTGCCAAAGGGATATCAAATCACCCAGTACGAGCGCCCTCTGGCCACCGGAGGAGCACTGGAGCTTCCGGGGATGAACAGTAACGTGCGCATTCGAAGGCTGCATCTTGAGGAGGACGCGGGCAAACTCATTCATTCTTCACGCGAGACCCTGGTTGATTTCAACCGTTGCGGGGTGCCTCTGGCTGAGATCGTAACCGAACCGGACATCTCGAGCGTCGAGGAAGCGGACACCTATCTCAAGGAACTTAGATTGGTGCTTAGATCGCTTGGCGTCTCGGACGCTGAGATGGAGCGCGGGCACTTTCGATGCGAGCCGAACATCAGCGTTCGCCCCAGGGGCCAGGAGAAGCTGGGGGTGCGCTCGGAGATCAAGAATCTCAACAGCTTCAAGGCGGTGCGCGAGGGGATCCAGCGCGCGGTGAAAGACCAGATAGAGTGGTTGGAGCAAGGTGAGAAGATCGTGCAGACCACGTATCTGTGGGATGAGAAGCTAAGAGAACTCAAGCCGATGCGTGCCAAGGAGACCGCGGCCGACTACAGATATTTCCCAGAGCCCGACCTGCCGCCATTGATCCTTGCCGGATCGGAGATTGCCGAGATCAAATCAACCCTACCTGATCTTCCTGCGGTCAAGCGCAAGAAGCTGATCGAGGCGGGACTCTCAGAGCAGGATGCCGAGGTGCTTGTCGCCGAGCCTGAATGGGAGGATTATTTCCAGAAGCTGTTGGATGCGAGTGCTTCCATCAAAGAGGCATCGACCTGGCTCCTGAACGAGGCGCGGGGCATCATGGCCGAACGCAAGGAGACGCTTGCCGACTTCAAGGTACCGGTAAAGGAGTTGGCTTCACTCATTAAGTTGTTGAGGGATGGCAAGTTAACCCGCCCCGCGGCCAAGGACCTGCTTGCCGCCATGGCTGATAAGGGAAGAGGGGCAGCCGAGCTTATGGAGGAACTTGATCTGGGGAGCGTTTCAGACGAGGGACTTCTTGAGGAGACGGCAAGGAAGGTAATCGAGGAGAATCCGGATGTGGTCGAACGCTATCACAAAGGGAAGACAAACGTGATAGGCTTCCTTGTGGGCCAGTGCATGAAAAAGCTACGCGGCAAGGCCGACCCGAACGCCGTCCGGGAGATACTTTTGAAATCACTGCAGAAAAGTAAATGAACCCTAGATCTTAAGGAGGATCAAGTGACCCGCTACCAGAAGGGTATTCAGACCATAATCCATGACTGTCTCGGAACAAGTAAGGGAGAGCGGGCGATAGTTATCTGCGACAAACCCAAACGGAAGATAGGCGCAGACCTCTTTGATGCATTAGTCGGTGCCGGAGCCGAAGCGATTCTCTGCGAGATAATACCGCGCAAGCAGCACTCACAGGAGCCACCTAAATATGTGGCCGATCTCCTACGCTCAGCGGATGTATTCCTCATCCCAACCTCCAAGTCAATGACGCACACCCAGGCGCGGCGCAAGGCGGTCGCCAACGGTGCGCGCGGCGCGACCCTGCCAGACGTTACCGAGGAGATGATCGCACGAACCATGAGTGCGGACTACGCCGAGATCCACAAGCGCACCTTAAAGCTCGCCAGGATACTTGCCGGAGCAAAAAGGATTCACATCACCACCAAGAAGGGCACCGATGTGGAGATAGTGACTGAAGGCAGGAAATTCTGGCTGGATACCGGTGTGCTTACCAAACCCGGTGCGTTCTCCAACCTCCCTGCAGGAGAAGCATATATCGCAACTCTGGAGGGCAAAAGTTCAGGGGTCGTTGTATTTGATGCCAGCTTCGCAGGGATCGGAATGCTATCTGCGCCGATCACCATCCAGATCGAGAGGGGACGTGCAGCGAAGATCAAGGGTGATAGAGGTAAGCTCAGACGCATGTTGGACGCGGCAGGTTCCAAAGGCCGCAACCTGGCAGAGCTTGGTATAGGTACAAACGAGCGGGCCCGCATCACCGGCAACGTGCTCGAGGACGAGAAGGTGATGGGCACCATCCATCTTGCCTTCGGGGATAACTCAACCTTCGGCGGCAAGGTCAAGGTTGACGTGCACCTCGACGGGCTGATACTTAAGCCCACCGTGGTAGCGGACGGCCGCGAGATCATGAAGAATGGTCGCCTACTCGCTTAGGCTGCTTGCGCTTCTGCTACTTCTGGGAGCAGGAGAGGGCCGCATACGACGCATCCGGTTCAAGGGGAACCACCACTTCTCCAACTCAAGACTCAGCAACATACTCTATACTAGCCGCAACGAACTGTATAGCCCCCCCATGGTAGTAGCCGATTCGGCGGAACTTGTAAGGTTCTATCGCAACCAGGGATTTCCCCGCGTTGAGGTTGAACCACGGTATCTCGCATCCAGAAACAAACTTATCTACCATATAAAGGAAGGCGACAGGCTCAAGATCAAAAGCATCAGGATCATAGGAGCCTCGGCAAGCGACGAAAATGCTATCCTTGCTAAGATTCCCCTCAAGAAAAAATCTCCGTTTACACTGTTTGGACAACAGGAAACCGAGCGCATCATCAAACGTTACTACAAGGACCGCAGCTACCCCTACGTGGTGGTTAATATGGATACCACAACGCAGGGGACCGAGATAGAACTAACCTTGAGTGTGGTTCCTGGAAAGCGTGCGTGGATCTCAAGCATCAGCTTCAGCGGTGTTGCCCCATCCGAGGTAAATCCAGACTTTCTCCTGCGTACAACCAGACTAAAAGCGGGTGAGCGCTACTCGGCCGCAAGGCTTGACCGAGCCAGTCGGCTTCTCTACTCAACCAGTCTGTTCTCGCGTGTCAGGATGAACCTTCTAACGGTCTCCTCCGGACGCGAGGATTCCCTTGATGTAGTCTTCCAACTTACCCCGACCAAGACGCACGCCGTGCTTGTAGGCGGCGGTGTTCAGACGGCTGAAAATGAGTTCATACCTGACAGGCTTCTTCTTTCCCTCGGTTGGGAGCATCTCAATATCTTCCACCGCGGCGTAACCTTATCAAGCGAGGTAACCCTAAGCCCGACCTTCCGAGGCGACTACGAGACTGGTTTTGAGATACGCAACCGCTATCCAAACATTCTGCCTTGGGGACTGGCACTTGCCCTTTCACCCTACTGGAAGCACCGCCTTAACCGCGACACGATTAACATCTTTACTCACACCCTGGGGGGAGAAGCGGGGATCGAGAAGGATTTCTCTGATAAACTGAGGGTGGGTCTCTCGGCGCAGGCCAAACAAGTTTGGCAAATCCCTAAAAACTTACCATTTGATGAAACCGGTTCAACCAACTTCCTGCGTTTCTCTCTTATCTATGATAGCCGCGATGACTTCTTCAATCCCAAGAGTGGGGTGTTCTTTTCCCCCTATGCGGACTGGGCGGGTAGGCCTTTCGGTGGTGATAACGACTTTGTGCGGCTTAACGCCGAGTTCCGCAACTACCTTGCTTTACCCTTTGACGCCGTCCTTGCCTGGAGGCTTCGTGGTGGTTTGATCGCTCCGCATTCAGGGATGAGATACGAGGATATATCTTTATTCGAGAAGTTCACCCTTGGGGGCTCGGGCACTGTTCGTGCCCTCTCAGACCGTGCCCTTGGCCCTGATTCAATCCTGGTTAACTTTCGACCCAACCCGCCTGATCCTGTGACAGGAGAAGTAGACACCACTTGGTTTTTTGACCACTATGGAACCCTCCTGCTCCTTTACTCGTTCGAGCTGCGCACCCCGTATATGTTCAACAACCTGATAGGCTTTGCTTTCTTCATGGACGTAGGGATGTGCGCACGTGATGGTGACAACATCCGTGATGAAGACCGTGCCTGGGGACCGGGCGCAGGGATTCGTATAAACACCCCCATAGGGCCGGTGCGTATCGACTACGCCAAGAACGCCCTGACGCCCTACTCGTGGGAACCCCGAGAGATCGGGAGGATAGAACTTGGCTTTCTTCAAGCGTTTTAGGCTTCGTCGGGGAGAGCGTCATCCTGCTCTGCGCCCCTGGCGGAAATGGATGCGCTTTTTGATAATCGCCGTGGTCTCCCTCATAGGTATGGTAGCTATGGCCTACTTCCTTAGAATCCCGCTACGCGACGACATCATCCGGCAGCTCTTGAGGATCGCTGAAAAGCAAGGCGTCTGGGTTGACTACGATGCTGTGTGGGGCGACCTCTTCGGCGGAATCAACTTCTCTCATCTTAGTGTAATTCAGGATACAGATCATCACTTTCAGGCGGATCGCGTGCATCTATCCTATCGCCTTATCCCTTACCTGCTTGAAAAACGCATTGACATAAGCTCGGTGCGGTTAATCCGGCCGTGCGTGCGCTGGGTGTTGCCTTTAGAAAAGAGGCAGGAACCTGAACCGCTCGATCCTGGCTTCTCGCTTGACCTGGCTTCATTTCACATCCGCAGCGGTCGTGTGGAACTGGCAGATACCTTGATGGTTGAAGGAATCCAGCTCGACATGAGCTTACACGTACGTCCGCACCGGATCAATGGACGCCTGCGCCGCGTCTCTGCCCTCCTAGAGTTGAACGGCGAGGAACGGCTGCGCCTGCGTTCGGCCAAGACCAACTTCGCCTACGCAGCACCTGACACCGTCCATCTGGACGACCTGCTGTTGCTCACCCAGCGCTCCAAGCTAAGGGGTGAGATACATATTGAAGGGCCAAGTTGGGATGTGGGGTTTAGGGAAGCCAGTATTGATCTTTCCGAGATTGATCCCCAAACGCTTGAAGGCCGCCTTGTCGCCCAGGGCAGGGTGGGAGAAGACAGCACAGGTTTTTGGGGGGGATTCACGCTCGACCTTGAGGGTGCGAGGGTCGGCGAGTTCAGCCTCGCGGATGTGAATATGGCACTAGAGGGAGAGGGGGGAAACTTCGAGATCTCACTCTCCGCAAGCGATCCTAGCCTGGGAAGGATAACGAGTGCGGGCACTATGCGGTTGGAAAGGGAGGGCGTAAGTGTTGATCTTGCTATTGAAGAAGTTGAGCTTTTCCCTGCCTCCGGCTGGCCTGTGAGCTTCAAGGGCAAAGTAACCGCGGGCTACAGCTTGCAGGAAAAGGAGGGGGAGATCAAGGGTAGGCTGGAGGAGATAGGTATCCACACGATGCGTTGGGAGAGCTGCCGTTTCGACGCTGCGTTTGCTGGAGAAACAATCAGGCTGCGTGAGTTCCTGCTAACGCAGGGGTTCGCACGTATCCAGGCTGAGGGGGTGTTCTCCCCAGACACAATTACAGGCTCGGTGGGTATCCAGAGCTTCCAGATGGCAAGCCTGGGTGAACTCAACCCTCTGGGTGCACCAGCCGAGGTGGACGTAGAGCTGGAGGTTGAAGGGGATAAAGACGCTCCAAAAATCTCAGGTATTGTTCTTGTCCGCTCTGATGAGGCGTTCTTTGAAAAGATAGAAGCGAATCTTGCATCCTTCGATCCCTTGAGCTTCGCCGGGACAGCAACCCTTGACGTGGGAGGAGTCACCGGAGTTGTGAAAGAAAAGATTGACCTTAAGGCCACTATCGAAGACGGTTTCCTTGAGGCCGCTGCATCCGCCGGTCCTGATATGTCTTTAACAACCAAGGGCTTAATAACACTTGACCTGGAGCAAAAGATCTACGAATACGGCTGTGAAAAACTTACCTTGGTCATCTCAGCGGATACAATCGAGAACCGCTTCCCCTTTGTTCTGGGTCAGGCTGCAGACTCCATCTATCTAAGCCCTACATTCCTGTTCGTGGGCGCGGGCGAGCTCGCTACCGCAGGCTCGTGGCGAGCGGGTGCGCTGCCACGCTGGGAGCTTTCTTTATACGATGTTGATCTTTCTACCATCGGCAGGATCTTTAATCTCCCCCAAGACGCGCGCGGCCTCATATGGGGACAGATAGCAAGTCGTGGAGAAACTGAGAACCGAACCATACATATTGACCTCGGTGCTGCGGATCTGCACGTAGCAAATATTGAAGCCGACAGCCTGAGTTTTACAGGTGTCCTCGACACATCAAAACTTGAGTTCGATGCGGCTTTTATCCTCGGACAAGGTCATTCCACTGCCAGAGGTTACCTATACTACAACCTGAAGGACAGTATACCCATACAATCTTTCGATGTCCATGCACATCTCGATAACATCGGGGTCTGGCCATTTGAGTTCATCAAGGATATAGTAGAAGTACGGACCGGAGAGATCACTGGCGAGCTCCACGCATCAGGGACACTTGAGAACCCGGACCTTGAGGGGTGGGTAAACGTTCGCAACGCTGAGGTTTACGTACCGATAATTGACCTTACCAGTGAACGTGCCGACGCTGATATCCTATTCAGCAACGGGAAGGTGATAGTTGATCGCCTCGACGCAAATATAGGTACAGGTAGTATCGAGGGTCGAGGGGATTACACCCTGTTTACCGAACCCTATCCGTTCTTCTTCGGTCTTCGTGTGCAGGATGTAGTATTCTCACCTGAAAGACATATCTCAGCTGTCTGCAGTGGGAACCTGACCCTGGAAGGGGCTTATATAACCCCACTTATGATAGACGGCAAGTTGACACTTAAGGAAGCCCTCGTCACTTACGGACTCGGTGACGAGATCCGCGTAACCTCACCGGCTGCCCCTGCGCCCGACCCGTCCAAGCCCCCTCCGCCTCCAACCTACATCAACCTGGCGATCAAGGGAGAAAAGAATATCTGGATACGCAACAACGACATGGACATCGAGGTGATTCCAGATCTTGAGATCACAGTACGGGATGCCCCGATGCCTCAGATAATCGGGGAGTTGCGGGTAAGACGCGGTAGCGTCTACTATCTTGACCATCAGTTCCGACTCGACCCGGCCCGAAGCAAGATCACCTTCCCCCCCACAGAGGAACTCGATCCGGAATTCGACATATGGGCATCGAAGCGGACGAACGAGATTGACTCAAGCCGTGGTAAACCAGAAGTTGTAGAAATTACCCTGCACATGGCAGGCACCCTTACCGAACCGATACTTGAGTTCTTCTCCGATCCACCGATCTGGTCGGAGTCTGAGATTCTCTCATACCTGCACCTCAATCTTGCCACCGCGTTTGTACAGGGTGTGGTAAGGAACGTAACCAGCCCGATTCAAAACTGGGCTCGCCTTGATGTCTTCTCAATCGAGGACTTCGCAATGCAGGACGTGCCGACCAAGGTAACCTTTGGCAAGTACATAAGCGACAAGTTGTTCGCCTCCTACACCGTAGCCATTTCTCAGCGTGTGCCAGGCGAGAACCAACACCAGTTCAGGGTTGAGTATGACGTGGGAAAGAATCAGGACATCATCCTTGAACGAGACGAAGATGGTGCGCACAACCTGCGTTACCAGATAAAGCTGCGCTACTGATGATAATCCATGCGGCGGTTCTGGGCCGTCCTGTTGATACCCTGCGCTATCGAGGCGATTTCTCGCTCGCGCCGGGTGATCTGGTGCGTGTGTCTTTAGGCACGGAGCGTGTCCCGGCTTGCGTGGTCGCAACCGAAGAGGGCAACCAGCAAGGGCTTAAGGAGGTAGAGGAACTTCTTGTTACCAATCTATTCCCGCAGATACTCCTGGAGCTGGCTGAACACGTCGCTGGTGAACATCTTGGCTTCCTGGGCGAGGCGTTAGGTTTAATCTTGCCGAGGGATATAATGATGCCGCCGAAACGCAAGGTAAAGAAACCAGAGAGCGAAAAAGACCAAAGAAGGCTCCGCATGCGGGCGGACGAGAGCCGGATACTTCAGGCGTTCAAGAAATCATCAAAGCCGATGCTTGTCCACTCCCCGGCAGACTACACCGCGCTTCTTGTCGAGCTTATACGCGATGTTATGAGTAGAGGTAGGGGGGTGCTCCTTATCTTCCCTGACGAGCCAAGCCTTGCGCGTTTCCATGAAAGGCTCTCAGCATATCTGCCGCTTGCACTCTATCATTCCGAGATGGGACAGGGCGAGCGCAGAAGGGTATGGCACGGGGTAAGGGAAGGACGCCTACCTCTGGTTGCAGGACTGCGCTCCGCGGTGCTCCTGCCGTTTACAAATCCTGGATTAATAGTGGTCTCAGACGAGGAGTCGGACTCGCACCGCGTGCGCTCGCACCATCTGCACTACAACGCCCGGGACCTGGCGGTTTTCCGTGCAGAAAAGGAGGGTGCTCGCGTTCTGCTCTTCTCACTTACCCCCTCCCTTGAGACATCCCATAAGGCCCGGAGCGGCAGGCTCTTATGGATAGAGCGCCGGGTTGCACAGCACGGCAAGGCCCTTATCGTTGACATGAAGAAGGAGGAGGAAGGGACTGCTCTTTCCAAACCGCTGCTCGCGGAACTGAAAGCGGCGAGGGGGCGAGGGATGCAGGTGCTCCTGCTCCTGAATCGCTTGGGGCTGGCAGCAAGGCTTCTCTGCCTTGACTGCGGGCACATCCCTACATGCCCCGTCTGCGACATGCCGTTCAAGTTCGTAGGCAAAGGCGCAGCTCTGGTGTGTCCTATCTGTCACAATGAGATTCCCGCGCCCGAGCACTGCCCTGAGTGCGGGGGTGCGCGCTGGCAAAGCCTCTCCTTTGGCCTTGAGAGCCTGGATAGGGAACTTAAGCGATGCTTCCACCACGATAGGCTCTTAAAGATAACGGCTGAACACAGGCCGATTATTGAGGAGGCACAGAAAGCGGAGATCATCTACGGAACGAGCGCCATCCTGGAGTACCGGCCGCCGAGGGTGCAGGTGGCCGCGTTCCTATCCTGGGATGCGGAGCGAAGCCGGGCAGATTTCAGGGCGGCGGAGCGTGCGTTCCGTAACGTTGCCTACCTGCGCAGGATACTGACGTCGAGCGCTCAGAGTCGACTCGTCATACAGACGTTCAGGCCTCGCAACCGGCTTCTTTTGTGGGC
>NJBO01000034.1 GCA_005223075.1 candidate division TA06 bacterium B3_TA06
GGGCTCCGTGGTCTTCAGCGTAAGCGCACCTGGCACTCATGCCTCACTAAAGATCTACGATGTTGCCGGCAAACTGGTTGAGACGGTCTTTGAAGGCACGCTCGATGGCACTCGCATGCTTACCTGGGACGCGTCAGCGGTGGCTGCCGGTGTCTACTTCTATTACTTCGTCACGCCTGCACATACCGCGAGCGGTCGAGTGGTGATTATAAGGTAGGTGAAACGGGGTCGGATGGCGGGAAGTCCCGGGTCTCCCAGGCTCCTCCTTCTCGGGACTCCCGCCCCCCGTAACACCGTAACACACCCACCCCTTGACAAGGTTCCAAAAAAGCCTACACTCTTTTAGGAGGTTGTGTATGAAGAAACAATGGAAGATGCTCCTTATTCTTGGGGTGATGCTTATAGCCTTATGGGGATGCCAGAGGGAACTCCCCCAGGCGCCAACCTTGATCTCTCCCGAAGACGGAGCATTTTTTACCGATGAACCGCCCACCTTCATCTGGGGTTCGGAAGATGCGGCAGATAGCTATGTTCTCCGTATCTGCAAGGGATATTTCCCTGACGACATATTTCTGGAGGAAGCGGTTGAAGATACCATTTACGTGATGCCCAAGGCTGTCTTTGCCATTGCGGATACCGGAACCTACATCTGGGCTGTGGCGTCATTGCCCGACGATGGCGATTTCTACTGGAGCGAAATCCGCTACCGATTCTTGGTGGGAGCCCCTGGTGAAGAACCGGTGTGGTATCTCGATACCACCTACTTCCCGCTGGGTGAAGGGTACGAATGGATATACCAGAGACATACCTACATTCGAAGCCATTACGGTGACGAAGACGATTACGATATCATAACCATTAGAGTCACAGAATCCTCAAGCGAAGGGAATCACCTTTACTTCAAACTGGAAGGCGGCAGCTTCGCAGACGTGGGTTCTCAGATTAGTATCGTAAACGACAGCATCTCACCATACTGGGGATACGAATCGGTGAGAATTCATGTTATTCCGCAACCTGCACATTACCGTCAAGAAGGTAATTACTACTATATAGATCTGGAAATAAGTTATCAGGGCGATACCTTGTGGATTGTTAATGAAGAATTCTATGACATGGATGGCTACTACGGCTATTCCACCCAAAGGCTGAAGGGGATCGGGGTGATACACCAACATAAGTGGTACTGGACCGGCGGGAGTTATGAGGATGGTCATCACCTCCAACTGCTTTACTTCATCAAGGGCGACACCGTATGGAGGTTCGAATGATTAAGAATGTGAAAAGGGTTGTTCTTCTAGCAACTGCTCTCCTGGTAATCACTGCCTTCATATCCTGCCAGGAAGAGATAGTGGAGCTACCTGAACCACCAATCTTGGTCTCCCCTACAGATGGAGCGGAGTTTTCTAACCAGGCTCCTACCTTCGTATGGAATCTGGAACCACTCGCAGAGCACTACCTCATCCGAATCACTCAAAACTCCTCCCACCAGGCCATCGTGAACGACACCACCCAAGACACAACCTACACGCTTTCTGAGCTCCTTTTCGCCCAGCTATGGGGTGGCACCTACACCTGGGCGGTGGCTTCGCTCTGTGAAAGAGAAGGGCCTCAATGGAGTGACTCGCGCAGTTTCGAAATCGACAGACCCGAGCCGCCTGACTCTGTCCTTATCTCCCCTCAAGATGGATCAGTGTTCGACAATCAACCACCTGTCTTCTTATGGCATAGTTTTGAAGGGGCGAATGGATATGTCCTGAGAGTTGTCAGGGATAGCTTCATGCTGGGGGAACTCTTGGTGGAGGATACCCTGAATGATACCACGTATACCATGACCAAGAACATGTTTGAAGGCGCGGTAAACGGCAACTACGTGTGGGCGGTGGCACCTATAATACATGACGACAAAATTGGCTGGTGGGAGTTCCGTACATTTTCAATCGAAAAACCTTTACCCGAGGGTCCTCAACTGATACAGCCTCTGGACGGTGAGGGTTTTGAATCAGAACCACCTACTTTCATTTGGCTTGCAGAACCACTTGCAACCTCATACTGGTTAGTGCTTTACGGAACCACCACTCCTTTCCCAGATACCCTTGTTTCTGACACTGTCGCCGACACAAACTACACCCTCAACCAAAAGCTGTTTGCCGAATCCTTCAACGGGGATTACACATGGAAAGTCGCATCTATATCCACAGCCGGTGAGCTTGTATGGAGCGAGAGTCGGAACTTAGCCTTCCACAAGCCCTTGCCTGAGCTTGATCTTGACACAACCTACTTCCCATTCGGACTGAATTACGAATGGACGTATGAAAGGTATAACGTATATTATGAATATTACGATAGTTACGAGTGGTATGAAACCATCACTGTACGGGTAGTGGACTCTGTATTTACTACAACCGGGTGGAGTTTTGATCTTGAAGGGTTTAACCAGGAGGGGTATGAATCCGAAACCTTCTGGGATGTGGGGAAGCACGTATACATCCACGGTGAAGTAATCGCTGTGTTTAACAAAGAGAAAATTAACCTTAATCCTGAACCTAGGGGCTCCTACGAGGAAGGATTTGAGGTTTCCTATAAGAACGACACCTTATATCTAGCCTCGTATAATCCAGGCAACTATTCATCTTCTAGGTCCTCAACCTATCGGTTAAAAGGAATCGGAGTGGTTAAACAATCCCACTACGAATCAAGAGATTACGGCTGGGTGGGTTGGAGCGCAGATGACCGCCTCCTCTACTTCATCAAGGACGGGGATACGGTGTGGAGGGCTGAGGAGTAAATCTCAGATCAGATGTTGCCTTACTAATTCTTCTATTCTTTCCAGCGCGGCGGAAACCTCAGGGCTAAGCGGCTGATTGAGGGTTAAATCACCCGCCTGGATACCTAACATCTCAATCTTGAGGTCAGGGTGATCAATAAACGCCATCTTCACCCAGAAGGAAAGCGGCACCCCGTGTGTGGAAAGTATCCGAATAGGAAGTTTGAGGAGTTCGTCTGCAGAAAAGAATCGGACCTCGCCCGGCTGGCCGCCCCAGTCACACGCGTCTATGAGTAAGACCCTATCGGGTTTCTCTTTATCCACCAGACCCAGCGCGTTCTCAGGAACCTCGCCCGCATCCAAAAGCAGCCAGTCTTGGGGTAAGTCCATGGATTCTTTTAACTTATCAATGGCCAGCGGCCCGAAGGCGTCATCGGCACGCATCCGGTTACCTACACCAACTATCAGCACCTTAGCCATCCACCAACCTATCTATGATCCTGGCAAGCTGACCGGTCTCGTGACATCGCCCGAACCGGGCTATGACCCTAGGTTTGGGTTTGTAAGGAAAACGTCCCTCAAGAAGCATACGCAGGGCGTCTATAACCCCATCAATATCTCCCTCGGGCACTACAACGCCGGTGCCGGTCTCCCGAATAAGCTCCGCGGTCTCGTGAGAAGGATTGACCACGGCCAGCACAGGCGTGCCCGAACCGATATACTCATAGATCTTTGCAGGGACAATGAGGTGCGAATACTCCGCATGATAGGGAAGCCAGGCGAGATCGGCACGTTCTAACCGCCGCATCACCTTGCGGTGGGACAGATGCCCCAGTCTTTCAATGAAGGTAGAGACCCCGCTACGACGGATTCGCTCCTCTTCAACCGCGCTTAGCTCCCCCATTATCTCAACACGCAACCGAGCAGGTGTAACCCCATCCTCATCCCTAAGCCTGCGTATAGCCGCATACAGCGTCGTTCCGCGATTGATATGATCCAGTCCGAGTATACCGGTATAGCAAACAGTTAAGGGCCTTCGTTCACGGGTGCTAGGAGTCTTACGGGTAGGTGTGTTACGGGTGTTACGGGTGAAGTCCGCGGCGTCGAACCCGTTGGGGATGTAGTGGATACGTGGGGCAAGGTGTTGGTAGCGCTTACGCAAATCGTCGGTATGCGAGCGTGTAACCGCGATGATGGCATCGGCGTATTCCAGAACGTCGCGCTCAACCCGCTTGTTTAAGGCACGCTTCCAGCCCGGCTTGTCGTGTTCCGGATGCCCAACCCAGGGATCGCGCATGTCTACAATGAGTGGAAGATTGGCTACCCTTTTGAGAAGGCGCCCCAGAAGAAGATTACTGTACGGCGGAGCGGTAATGAAGACCGCGTGAGTTTTCTCACTCATCCTATAAGCGAGCCTGAATGCCGCAGGGATGTATGCGGTCTGGGTATCGGGCCATGAAAAGCGCCTGGCAATCCAGCGCAAGGGACTGTCAATTCGTGGCCGCAGCGGGCCGAGGAGCTTTTGACGCATCCTAAAGCTGTCAAGACCTGCAACGCGATAGAGTGAGACGTGGCGAACCTCAGCAAGCATCTCCTCGTCGGCAGCATAGAACGCCGAGGGCTGCGGAGCAACGACCACAGGGCGCCAGCCGAAGCGAGGCAGATACCTGCAAAACTTCGAAACCCTCTGCACCCCAACCCCACCCAACGGAGGAAAGTAGTAGGTTATGATAAGGAGATTCTTATCCATCAAGGTGACGCAGAAGTTTCTCGGCGTCTTTGACGATATCGGAGTAGCCAAGGTCACGCCTTATTCGATCCTTGTTGATGATAACCTCAAGGCAGCACCGGCGAGCGTTCTCATCATCACCCATACCCGCGTAAACCTGGGCCAATCGAAGCTTAATCTGGTATATATTCGTGTAGCATTTAGGCTGATCGCGTCGAACATCGGCAAGGAGCTCTTTATAGAGTTCCTTGGCCTCTTCCCACATCCATAGATCGAGATAAAGCTCACCCAGTTCCCACCGGAAGGTGCGTGCATCGGGGTAGCTATTGACAAGCTCACGGCTGACTTCAAGCGCTTCCTTTGTTCGGTCCTCCTCGGCGAGCATCCAGGAAAGCGCCTGACCGGCAGAGGCCTTGAAATAGGTGCCCTTCTCATAGACCATGCGGATCTCATCTATACCCGTCTCAACCGTGGCCTCGGCAGGCACGCCTGGGATATAGCGGTTAACGCGGCCGGAGAAGTAGTCAAAAGCACCCTTGGCAAGGTAGGCGTCGTAGAGATTTGGGTCAAGCTCCACCGCCTTAAGCAGGGGATCAAGTGCTGCGCTACCTGCAGAAAGTGCCCTAAGATACTGACGCCTCCACCCGTGCCGAACCATGCGGAAGATCTGCACCGAACCAATGAAGAAAAGGTCGCGGGCGTTCTCACCGTTTGTTTCAACTCCGGCCTTTGCAAGTTCCTCGGCCTTGTTCATGTCTTTATCGAACTGATCTTCAAGCGAGTCGGTAACGAAATCCACCATGTAGATAAAGGTTAAGGCGCCATCAAGGAAGTAGGGAGCAGGGTCTTTTGGGCAAAGCCTCTTGGCCTTTGCATAGGCTATGCGGGCCTTAACGTAATCCTCCACGTGGGAGGCCTCTATACCCCTCTCAAGCAGCTCCTCAGCCTGGGGGGTAAGCGCCGTGGTAAGGAAAAGGAGCAGGCTAAACATCACTTCAAAAGACGCACATTAACGTTAGATGGTTGCGATTGCCGCTATCTCGACCCTCGCACCCTTGGGAAGAGACGCAGATGCGACGGTTACGCGCGCCGGGTAGGGTGCAGAAAAATAGCCCGCGTAGATCTCGTTTACCAGCTTGAACTCGGAAAGGTCAACAAGATGGATGTCGCAGCGCACCACATCGTCCATGGTTGCTCCGGCTTGCCCAAGCACGGCTTTGATATTCTCCATTACCTGTCGGGTCTGAGCCTCGGTTCCCTCGACCAACCCGCCGGTTTCAGGGTTGATGCCAATCTGTCCTGCGAGAAATATGAAGTTCCCACACTTTACCGCCTGGCTGTACGGCCCGATCGGAAGCGGCGCCTTATCGGTGCGAATCTCCTTTTTCATTACGCTCCTCTCATTTTGAGAAGTTTATAGGTGAATTTGCACCTGTCAACATCCTTTTGTAGATTGTCCAGTACCTCGTTACCAGGGTTGGGTGCTATTGAAGGGTATATTGCAATGGGAGGGCAGCCGCCGTATTCATTCCAATTGTGATCTTTTTGTCTTCGGCAAAAAGGAGGATTATATAAACCGCTCGAAGCGGTCCTTCTTGGCCTTGCAGATCGGACAGACTTCGGGCGGTTCATCCCGCGCGCAGAGGTAGCCGCACACCCGGCAGCGCCACACAGGCTTGGAAGTGCCTGTGGGCACCTTTCCCTTCTGTTTTTCCTTAAACTGGTTCCTCTGCTCGCGTGTAGGTCTACGCTCGGGGATAGGCTTCGGTTCTTTCTCACCCTTTATCACCTTATCGGACACATAAAGAGCGCAGTAGCAGGCGTCGTACTCAAGCAAATCCGCGTCGCGGTAGTCGCATGGGCAGATGATATCAAGGTCTTCTTCCTTGACTCCGGTCGACAATCGGCACGGGCATGACCAGTAGCCGTAGCGCCGCTCGTTGATAAGAAGGCTGCGCACGAGTTCCTTTGTGAACTCTACATCCGGGTTCAGGTGATAGCCTGCGGCCTCGGCCTCTTTATTCAACCGCTCGTAGAGCTTATCTACCGCTTCCTGGGTTACCTCGATCTCCTGCGACATCAGCCCAGTGCCTCTTTGATCTCATCCTCTTTGAAGCTTTTAATGCAGCGCTCGCCGTCGTTGATCACTATGGTCGGGAAGGTGCAGGCCGGATTGTGCTTGCGGACCTCGTCAAGAACCTGCTCCTTATCCTCGCCGGAGAGGAGGTCAACGTCAATGTAGGAGTATTCAACGCCCAGGCTGTTAAGAAGCCGCTTGGTCTTCTTGCACCAAACGCAGGTGCTTAAAGCGTAAAGAATCACCTTACCCTTGTTTTTCCCCTCCACGTGCGTCATCTCCATGTATAGCTCCTGTTTTTACTGAACACTATAGGAAAAACCCTGCATGTGTCAACCACCCTCCCCCAACGCTTTTTTTACACGGGCAATGTTGTGGTCGGTCTTCTCCACAAGGTGCTTCGCTCCGATCTTTAC
The DNA here is from genome assembly GCA_005223075.1 of candidate division TA06 bacterium B3_TA06. Taxonomy (NCBI): domain Bacteria; species candidate division TA06 bacterium B3_TA06. The sequence goes on from NJBO01000034.1 coordinate 6,987, forward strand.
AAATATCTCACGGGCACGTTGATAATATGAAAGGGCTTCCTTGAACTGTCCCAAGCCTAAATAGGTATTGCCGATGTTACCGAAGACAATAGCCTGAACCTCAAGGTTGCCGATCTTTTCCGCGATCTCTAGCGCCCGCTGGTAATACTCCAGCGCCTTTCGAGGTTCGCCCAAGGTTAAGTAGATATTGCCGATGTTGCCAAGTTGGTTGGCTTGAATTTCTGGATTCCCGATTTGTTCTGCGAGCTTCAAGGAACGCCCGAAGAACTCAAGCGCTTTCTGTGGGTTACCCAAAGCGCCATAGACAAGACCAATACCGCTTAGTTGGTTGGCTTGAACTTCAAGGCTTCCGATCTGTTCTGCTATTTTTGAGGAGCTTTCATAAAATTTAAGCGCCTTCTTTGGCTCTCCTTGATTTAGACAAACATTACCGATGTTACCGAGGATACTGGCCTGAATCTCAAGGTTGCCGGTCTTTTCTGCGATCTTCAGCGCCTTCTTATGGTACTCAAGCGCCTTCTGCGGCTCGCCCAAGGTGAAGTAGACATTCCCGATGCTGCCGAGGTCTTGGGCCTGGCCTTCTAGATTACCCATCTTTTCGTCTATCTTCAGCGCCTTCTGGTGATACTCAAGCGCCTTCTCTGGCTCACCCAGGGTGCGGTAGACAATGCCGATGTTGCCGAGTTGATTGGCCTGAATTTCAAGGCTACCGATCTTTTCTGCCAACTTCAACGACTTCTCGTAATACTCCAGCGCCTTGCCAGGCTCGTCCATGGTTTGGTAGACATTGCCGATGTCGCCGAGGTTGTTGGCCTGGATTTCAAGGTTGCCGATCTTTTCCGCCATCTTTAAGGAACGTTCGTGATACTCCAGCGCCTTACGAGGCTTGCCCAGGGTGTGATAGACAACGCCGATGTTGCCGTAGGCGTCGGCCAGCGCTTCTTCGATGCCAGCCTTCTCGGCGATGCGAATCATCTCAAGGAAGGTCTGTTTAGCCTCGCGGGTGGCCCCGCTCCTTCTCTGGCTCAAACCAATCAGGTTTAAGAGCGCGCAGCGCTCGCTGTCATTGGAGGCCTGGCTAAGAAGAATTTTGAAGTTGGTTATTGCCTCATCATGCTTGTATTTCTCCCTTGCTCGAAGGGCTTCGTTAAGGATAAGGGTCTTTTGTCTGGGAAGGAGTTTGATAAGTCCGTTGAGATAGACGGATTGCTCCTGCGTGTGCTTCTTCTTCCGCAACCGCCGCCGGTTCTCAAGCCATTTGGTAAAGGCAAGCTGTCTATTTGCAAGCCACACCAGGAATCCTATAATCCCACAGATAGAAGCAATGATAGAAACATTAGTCCAAAAGGGACTCATATCACAATCCTACCGTTGACGGTCGCTCTGTCAAGTTAATGCTCCCTTTGCCCTCCGGGCAAAGGATCGCAGGGAAAAATGAGAGTCAACCTATGCGGGCGAGCCAGTCGTCAAGCTCTTCAAGCTCCTTTGAAAGTCTTAACTTCTCGTAGCTGGGGCGAGCGCTCAAGAAGCCGATGAGCGTGACTATACCTCTGCGCTGCCTCTTCGCGGGCTCCATCTAATCCTCCCGTTAGAATCTTTCAAGTATCTCTTTCTTCTTCGCCTCGTACTCCTCGTTGGTGATCAAATCATCCTCAAGCATCTTCTTGAGCGTTTTGAGCCTGGCAACCAGGGCATCGGTTTCGTCTCCAGTCTCAGGCTTGGGTCGTTCCCCTGAAGGCCGCTGAGGAGAGATCTGAGGAGGGTTCTGCCCGACCTGATCGCTCTCCATGCGCTGGCCCAGGACTTCCTGGAACTTATCCATCTCCTCCTTGGGGATGGAGATGCGCTCGATGTTGAAGTTAACTATCTCGACCCCGTAGCGGCCAAACTCGCGGGATATAGCGCTGCCGGTAAAGGTAGAAAGCTCGTTCAGCTGGGCGTTGGCCTGGAAAACGGAAGTCTTCTGACTCTCAAAGAACTCAGCCATCGCATCGGAAAACTTCCGGTCTATCTCACTGATAAAATGTTCCTCTATCCGGTCTGTATCAGTCATCTTGAGTGTCCCGACTATCTGAGTAACGAAGCTGCGTGAATCGGTAATTCGCAGACCCCAACGTCCATAGGCCCTGACATTGACAGGGTAGTTGTAGACCGAATCAATGATGGGTATGGCGGCCTTGGTTCCCCATTTAAGGCCACGCTTTACCGTCTTGTTGACAAACCAGACCTCGGCTGTAAAAGGGGTATCGCCGCCGAAAGGCAGGTTAACCAGCCGGTGAAGCAGAGGCAGGTTGCCTGTGGAAAGGGTGTGGGTGCCCGGACCGAACACGTCAAGGGCCTCTCCCCTCTTGACAAACACCGCCTCCTGGCTCTGGTCTACAACAAGCTGGGAGCCCAGTCTGAGCTGTTCACCTGGATACCTCCATACGAGTATTTCCTCAGACGGGGCATCAAACTTTATTCTATCTACGACTGCCACTTCTTACCTCCTGGAACCAAAAGCTCACCCGTAACACCCCGTAACACCCCGTAACACCCCCGTAACACCCCCGTAACACCCCCAAAACACCTCCAAAAGACACCCCCAAAACATACCCAAAACACACCCAAAAGATACCCAAAAGATATCCAAAAGACACCCAAAAGAAGAGTTACCATCCCGGTTAATACCAGGGTTTGGGCGCTGCAATGATCTGGATCAGGGTGGTAATTGCCAGAACGACAACGATCAGCATTATCCCCCCGGAGATCCCAATCGCTATCCAGGCGAAAACCTTGCCCTTAGGCTCTTTCTTGAGCGCTATGATCCCAACGATAAGGGCAGGGATAAAGGTGATAATAACCGCGAGTCCGACGAGCGCCAGAACGAACGCTGTAATCGAAAGTGTTTGAGAGGTTAACCCTGCCCCGACTGCAGGTGCTGGTACTATCTCTTGCTGAGTTGCTTGAGGTAAAGTGGTGGGTGTTACGGGTGTGGGTGTTACGGGTACGGGTGGGGGTGTTACGGTCTCAGGCACCTCTGCACCACAGTAAGGACAGTAGGTTGCATCAGGGGGAAGCTCTGAACGGCAATACTCACAAATCATTCTAGCACTCATCTCTCCTCCATTGCAAACCCGAAAAGCTGGGATTTGTGCCTTCCTGCTCGAAATCCTGCTTCATAGTTAATCTCCATGAATTTGAAACTTACGAGGTTCCTATTAACAATACTCCTTGGCGATTAATTGTCAAGCCAGGCCGACTCTGAAACGGTTGCTAAGTAATTCGAAGGAAGCATTTAAAATCTGCAGATTGAACCTCGTTTCACTCGTTTCCCTTCGGTAGAACTCCTTGCAGTCGTTCTCCTTCGGAACGCAGATTTCGCGGATTAAGAAGGGGCGACAGCCCCTTCTTCCATTACTACCTCCCCCTTGACGGGGGAGGATAAAGGAGGGGGTAATTAAATCACCC
>NJBO01000035.1 GCA_005223075.1 candidate division TA06 bacterium B3_TA06
GAACTCCTTGCAGTCGTTCTCCTTCGGAACGCAGATTTCGCGGATTAAGAAGGGGCGACAGCCCCTTCTTCCATTACTACCTCCCCCTTGACGGGGGAGGATAAAGGAGGGGGTAATTAAATCACCCTCCCCCTGCTCCCTACCCTATGAGCGCATAAAGCACTCAAGGGGCACGCTGTCCCGTTAAGGGAGGGGTAATTAGGACGAAGAGCCAAAAAGGAGCATTTAAAACCACAGATTACGCAGATTGGCGCAGATTAGGTTAATCCCTCCGTCCGCTCTTATGAGCGGCCACCTCCCTTACGCGAAGCGGTAGGATTGCCAAAAAGGAGGTAACCTTAAACGTCTCCCTTACCAAGGGAGAACCAAAGAGGGATCAAATGTCCCCCTTATTAAGGATTAAGGGGGAACTAAAGGGGGATCGGATTTAATTAAAAAGGCCGCCCGAAGGGCGGCCCCTACTGCGATCTTTTCGCCATAGGCGAAAAGGAGTAATTACCATATCGGCCAGGCCGCGTTACCGGTGTTCTGGTTATCATGGCGGAACCTGGGCCAAGGGGAATTAGCTAACCCATGAGAACCTGTGTATACAGCGTAGTAGTATCCATCGGTTGAACCAAAGCACAGAACTCCATCATCACTAAGAACAGGTGTTCCAACTACTGGTATATCTAGTTCCCATTCCAAAGCACCTGATGTGTTTAGTGCTATTAACTTATTATTAGCACCATAGTAAAGTACACCATCAGATGAAAGAACGGGCATGCCACCACTTTCCGGGTAGCTCCATTTCGTATTACCGTCTGAATCCAGTGCGTAAAAGGTATTACCAATCCCTACGTAAAGGGTACCGTCTCCGCCAATTACCGGAGGAAAACGTATATTCACATCCCTTCCTTCTCTGTGCTTCTTCCATTTGAGAGTACCGTCGGGATTTACAGCGATAAAATCACATCCCATCCATTCTTCATAATACTCGTAAGAAATCCCATAGTAAAGGGTTCCATCGTCATCAATTGATGTAGGTGTTGAGAAAAAATAACCCTGTATTGCAACCGTTTCTACTTCCAAGGGTGAATAAGTCCATTTCTCTTGTCCATTAGAAGTCAAAACAAAAAGAACCCCTCGTGTATCAACACTATATAATGTACCGTCTTGTCCTATTGATGGTTCCCATGAGTAGCAAGTAAAATAACGCTTCCACAGGGAGTTACCACTTTGATCAAGCGCGCAAAGAAAAGGTCTTCCATCATCAAAAAAAGAATAGATTTTGCCATCGTTCCCGATTGCCGGGGAATGAGGGGGCGCAGTACCTCCAATTTCGTTTGCAACTTTATATTTCCATTTATAAACTCCACCCAATTCAAAGGCGTAAAGCGCCACATAATATTCAGTTTTTACATATACTGCCCCATTCACACCAATAACAGGTGAAGCGCCCCACCCTTCATCAAGTTCATAGCTCCAATACAATTCACCATCCAAAGTTAGTGAATATATGTACGAATAAACGTAATTTACAAAATCAGCGGTGAAGTATAGTGTCCCATCTAAACCTAACCCAGGCGAACTGAGCCCTGTGTTACCAATTATTTCAAACTTCCATAAAACATCCCCTGGCTGGATGGTATCGGGGATAAGATAGGCGTTCAGGTGGACGGTGTCGTCTAGCTCGACGGTGATGTCTTTTTCCCAATCCTTATAATCATCAAGTTGGAGTGTAATTGTCCGTTCTCCGATGGGGACACTATCCAAGATGCAATCCGTAATATAACCTGTAAGGTTACCATCCAGATATACCTTAGCCCCTTTAGATTCTGAGGTAATTGAAATATATCCAAACTCCTCAATGGAAATCAGTTCAGCATTCACTTTGAGGGTATCATCCACCTCAACTACAACCGAATCTTCCCAGTCGAAGTAATCCTCAAGGGTAAGCTTAAGATAGTGCTCGCTTGCTTGCACCTCAAACACGCAGTTGGTGACCTCGCTGGTGAGGCTATCGTTAAGGTAAACGGCTGCACCCTCGGGCGTGGAGTTGACGGCAATCCAGCCAGTCTCCTCCCTGTGACACACCACCAACCCCAGGATTGTTAAGGTTATCAGTATTAAGAATATCTTTTTCACGATTCCTCCTTCCGCATACTTAAATATACTCCTACCCTACCCTTTGTCAAGAGGAAAGGGCCGACCTAATGCCCGACTGGGGCACGCTGAGGTCGGCCCCTACGATTTTATTCGCTACAGTTGCCTGCTTTTTCTTTGGCCTGACAATGATTGCATAGTTCATACGAGGTAGGTTTCTTATAGCTCTTCACTACATCTGAACCTGTAGGATAGAGATGACAGTTTTTGCACCAGTGCCATGTATCGCTGTCTTGTCTCCTGACCCATACTCCAGGCATGTTGCCCTCCTTTGGTTTTATGGTTCACCTGAATATACTCCAATATCCAATTTTGTCAAGTTTATGATTGAGGATACGTATGCAAGCTGATGTTCCTCTCACCCGCCCCCTACCCTATGGGGCGCAGTAAAATTGGCGCCACAAGGAGCACGCTGTCCACCAGGGAGGGGGATAATAATCGGTGAAATCTGCGGTTCATTTATTCCCCCCACAGATCCGCTGCACCCGACCGTGGCACAAGCAGGAGCCCCGGCGGGCTTCTTAATGTGGAACAGCCTGGAGTACCCCAGCCGAGTACCGGGAGGGGGATAATAATCGGTGTAATCTGCGAAATCTGCGGTTTTATTCGCCCCAAGAGATATTGCTACATTGACCGCCCTCAAAAAATCCCTGTAATCAGCCCTAATGTCTGCTCAACCCTCCCCCGCTCCAAGCCGTTCGGGCAGACTCGCTCATCACCGGTTAGCCTCGCCTTGCAATACTCGCAAAACTCTTTCCTTAGCCATTTTCTCCTCCTGAGAGAAACCTAAACTAACGGCCTATAATAATCGCAACCCTTGCAAAAATCAACCCACTACCCCGCTATCTATCGGCGCACGAACTTTCATCCGTTTGACACCTCCAATCTCCTGCCTATAATTACGGAAAGGAGGCACAATGCTTTATCTATACATAGCCCTGGGTGTAGTTGCAATCATCATCCTGGCTTCGGCTATCAGGATACTTAAAGAGTATGAGCGCGGTGTGATCTTTCGCCTGGGACGCCTTGTGGGCACTAAAGGCCCCGGGTTTATCCTGCTCATTCCCTTTATCGATAGGATGGTGCGTGTAAGTCTGCGGACTATAACCATGGACATCCCGCCGCAGGACGTTATCACCCGCGACAACGTGACCGTTGAGGTCAACGCCGTTACCTACTTCAGGGTGATGGATGCATCAAAGGCGATCGTTGAGATTCAGGACTTCATCTTCGGCACCTCGCAGATCGCCCAGACCACCCTGCGATCGGTTCTTGGCGAATACGAGCTCGACGATCTACTTTCAAAGCGTGAGGACATCAACGAACGGCTGCAGAAGATTATCGACAGGCAGACCGACCCCTGGGGTGTCAAGGTCTCGATGGTGGAGATCAAGGACGTGAACCTTCCCGACGAGATGCGCAGAGCCATCGCGCGTCAGGCAGAAGCTGAACGTGAGCGCCGGGCAAAGGTTATCCATGCTGCCGGTGAGTTCGAAGCTTCCAAGAAGCTGGGGCAGGCTGCGGCGGTGCTTGAAAAGACCCCGACAGCCATCCAGCTCCGCTTCCTCGGCACGCTTACCGAGATCGCCACAGAGAAGAACTCAACAATAGTCTTCCCGGTGCCGATTGATCTCCTAAAGGTCTGGATCCAGAAACAGACCGGCGGCGGAAAGAAAACCAAGTAGTAGTTCTTGAGCTGTTCGCTGGATAGGGGATCCATAGCGCTTCTGCGTGCTATAAGCCACGGAGGCTGGGCGGTTCCAGCCGATCTTGCAAGGCTCGCTTGCGTCTCATCAGAAGAGATAGATGCTCGCCTTCAGGCGTTGCGGCATTCTGGGGTGATTGGCCCATTCCGTGCCGCACCATTCCTGCCTGCCATGCACGGTGGTCTATGGGCACGCTACGTGGTGCGTCTGTACAAGCTGGATTTGAAGCTTGAAGAACGCCTGGTAGGTAATCTATCCGGTCTTGAGGAGTCACTTCACAACGCTTGCTTCTTTACCAAACGCTTTCCGCGCACGAGCTTCTTCTGTTTCTCGCAGACCGCCGAGGAACTCAAGCTGATCCTGCGTGAGGCCGGAGTAGAGGAAGAACCTTTGGAGGTTCTTTCCTATAACTTTCCCTTCTCTGTGGTGTTAAGTGATGAGGAGCGGCTGCTTCTGCGAACGGTAAACTCCACCGGCGAGGTAATCCCTTCCTTACTTGCACGGCAGTTGGAGAGGGAGCCTTCGTGGGTCCAGGCCAAGCTGCGACGGTTGATCCTGCACTCTGACAATCCCCAGGGTGTGGCTATCCTGAGGGCCACCATCCACTGGTACAGGATAGACAATTTCATCCATGCCCATGTCCTGATTCCTATTGAGGCTAAAGAGCGTCTTTCAGAGCTTTTCAAAGGTCTTGACTGGGACGAGCTCTCCTGGCCAGGCGAGAGTTCTGAGACCATTGCAGTGGAGGCGGATTTTAGAGGCTGGGGACATTTTGCAGAGTGGAAGTCCTATCTTGAGCTTGCAGGCTTCCCGCCTGCCGGGTTCGCGTTATCTGCCGAGGAGCGAATCCACGCGAAAGGTTTTGAGTTCTAGCCTGGAAGGCGTCATCTCGATGTAGGTGAAGCGGCTGAACCACTCACCAACAGAGTAGAACGTGCGTTCCTTGTAAGTGAAGTGCAGTGGTTCGTGGTGGTGCCCGCTTATAATCACCTCGGCGCGGGGATTAATTGGTTTCAGGCCCGGGAGTTGGAGTCGTTCGGAAAATGAGAGGTTGCGTTCACGACTCAGGTGCGCTGCTTTGAGAGCCAGGCTGAATCCAAGCCGGTAAGGGAGAAGCGAGTAAAGCCAGACACAGGTGGGGCTCTGCATGATGCGTGCGGCAAGACGCGAAAGTGAATCCGGCTCGCGCAGGAGTCCGTGGAATAACTGTATCCTCCTTCCAAGTATCTTGTGCATCTCGCCGTCCTGAACAATCCGAAATCCTTTTTTACGCAGATAAGTCGACATCCACAAATCGTGATTGCCAGCAAGAAAGAAGACCTCAACACCCACTTTGATTAAAGCGGCAATCTCTTCTATCAAAGGTTCATAGACAGGCAGTACGCGACCCTGGAATACGAAGCCGAACTCAAAAAGATCTCCCAGAAGATAAAGCTCCTCGCAGCTTGCGGCTTCTTCCCTCAGGAACTCGCGGAAGACCTCTTCACGCCTTGGTTCGTCAGGCCGGGCGTGGAGATCGGATGCAAATAAGACTCGTCTCACCAGGCAAAAGGCTCGCTGTGATGATAGAAGCTCTGCAATGCAAAACCCAAAGCTATCCCCCAAAGGATGCGGAGGTGAACAGGATCGCAGCAGGGGTAAGGACGCACTCGGTAAGGATAGTCTGATAGCAGGTAGGAGTCGTCTTTCTTCAATGCCTCGGCGATCTTCCTCGCGGCGGATGAACCTGCAGGCCCCCCGCCGACGATCACGTCCCAGGTGTCCATGTTCTATTATATCCGCCCGTTAGGTTTCTGCAAGAAATTATGCGTACCCTGATTAAGGACGACTGTTAACCACTATCAATGTAAATAGGCGGGTGATAAACGTCTCAAGATTAATCATAGGATTGTGCCCCATATGAGATTGCCACGATTTTGCCTTGCAAAATCTCGCAATGACATAGCGTTGTCGTACTGAGACTTCCTCTTGTATAGAAGACCAGCCTAGGCCGTTGACTTGACAGCATCCCATAGGTATATTCATCTCAAACTGGAGGAATAATGGAACTTAAACTCATACCGATCGAGAAGCCTGAAGAGACAAACGTAATCATAGGCATGACGCACTTCATCAAGTCGTGCGAGGACGTATACGAAGCGCTCGTCAACACCGTTCCCGGCATCAAGTTCGGGTTCGCGTTCTCGGAGGCCTCCCAGGACCGTCTGATTCGCTATGAGGGCACCGACGAGGAGTTGACCAGGCTTGCGGTAAAGAACGCACAGGCCATAGGTGCGGGACACAGCTTCGTTCTGATTCTGGGTAACGCCTATCCGATAAACGTGCTAAAGACTTTACGCTCAGTGCCTGAGATCGTTAGCTTCTTCTGCGCCACAGCCAATCCGGCACAGGTTATTGTGGTTGAGACCGACAAGGGAAGAGGTATTATCGGCGTGATAGACGGCGAGACGCCTGTAGGTGTTGAGGCCGAAGAAGACATAAAAAAGCGACGCGAGTTCCTGCGAAAGATCGGATACAAGTTTTCGTAAGGGAAGCTTATAAGCTTACGTGGAAGGTCAGGCACTGATGGTCTTGACCTCTAGGTTTTCGATCTGGAACTTCTTACCCGTGTACTTCTTTTGTTCGGAAGTTGCTTCGAGTTTTACCTTTAGACCCGCCTCAGGATCGGAACGGAAAAATAAAAGCTCATCCTCTTTCAGTTCAACCTTCTGCTGGGTGGTTGCTCCGATGAGCTGAGGGAATACCTTTTGCAGAAACCCGATGCCATCCTCCCATAGAGGCAGATAAATCTTTGCCCGGTGGATACCGGTTATCCCGTACTCCTCGGCGTTCGGCTTCATGAGGAGCTTGATCTCCTCCTTGGCTTCCTCGTCATACTCTAGGAAGCTTATGTCCATGTCTGTGCCTGGGATGCGTGGCAGATGCAGTGAGCGCCATGGTAAGTTTTTTTTGGATTTCGACTGCCTCAGCCCCAGAAAGCCGGTCACGGCTTGCAGTATATCTTTTGAAGCTTTAGCCAGGGATTGTTTCGGCTCCGGAATAGAAATTTCGATGTCCCTTTCAAGCAGCCCTTTGTGCACCTCGCCCAGATCCTCTACGGCGATAAAGATTGAAAAGACGCCGCGCTTTCCCCCGTTATAGCACTGAGCCCAGCGGGGATTCCAATCCCTGACCGAAGGCTGCAAGAGACGCACCAGCTGCAGGTACTGTTCGCCTATCCATATGTTGGTGGCGGCAAATTCCTGCGTGCGTTCCCCTGTCTCTGGATCAAAGGGAAAGCCGAGAGGGGTAACTCGTTTCTTGAGACGTTCGATAATCTCAGCGTCGTTATCGATGTGTATGACAAAGTGATCAAGCCTCATTGGCGGTTAGTATAGTGATTTTACGACGGGGGTCAACTAATAAATGCTCCTTTTTGCCTTCGGCAAAAAGATCGCAAAATGGAGCATACGCTCTCCGGCCTGTGGGGTGTTGATTTACCCCCCTTGCCCTTTGGGAGATGGGAAGGGGGTGAGGGAGTCATTGCCCTCCATAATTTCTCCTCATCCTTAATCCCTCTCCCGGAAGGAGAGGGAAGTCCATTAGGTGAAGATTGCGCAGCTCCGACGGATGATGCTTGGGGAAGACGGCTTCCCTAGGAAGCCATAGGGGCCCTGCTCAATCACGAAGAGACTTCGTTGGGTACTCTACACTCGCCCCACAGGCCTATCCCCAGCTTGCACATCACCACATAGGTCCAGACGAGCGATATGATAAACGCAACGACATCAGACAGTGGGAGTGCGAACCATATCCCCTCCTGGCCGAAGAACTTGGCGAATAATAAGATCGCCGGAATCAGTATCAGTAGCCGGCGGGATACGCCGATAACGGCTGCAGGAATTCCTTTTCCAATTCCCTGGAAGAAGGTGGCGAACGCTACCTGAGCGCCTACGAAACCAAGCCCCAGCATCGCGATGCGCATCGCATGTGCGGCCATGGGCAAAAACTCAGGGGCGCGGTTGAAGATGCTCACTATCTGGCGTGGAAAGGCTATGGCCAGGATTGCCACGCCCATGGTTATGGCGGTAGATACCACGGTCGTCCTGCGGACCGTGCCCCGTACCCTTAGGTATTTCTTTGCCCCGTAGTTGTATCCGATAATAGGCAATGCTCCGGTGCTGATGCCGATGCAGGGCATGAAACCGAACTGCATGATGCGGAAGATCACTCCGTAGGCTGCGATGGTAAGGGGACCGAAGGTAGCCGCAACGTTGTTGACCACCGCCATGGTTACGCTGTTCACCAAAGACATCAGCATGTGCGGACCGCCCACCGCGTAGATCTGGCCCCAAACCCTGAAGTTTAGCTTGAAGTAAGACGCCTTGAGCCTGAAGCTTGTCCTTCTGCCGAAAAGGTAGGAAAGGACGATCGTGGCCCCCACCGCACGAGCCAGTATTGTGGCTACAGCGGCTCCCTGAACACCCATGCCCAGAACGTAGATGAATACTGGATCAAGGGCTATGTTTAGAGCCGCACCGGTGATCATCGCAATCATGGGCAATGTGGGATTGCCCTCTGCGCGGATAAGGTTGTTGCCCATGATGTTGGTAAAGATCACCACCGCACCCGAGGCAACCACGATCATGTAGGAGAAGGCGTCGCCGATGATCTCCGCAGAAGCACCGAGAACCTTGAGTAAAGGATAACCGACAGTATGCCCCGCTATCGCTGCAAGCACCCCCAGTATCAAGGCAATCATCAGGGTTTGACCAACCGCCCGATTGGCGTCTTCTACCCGTCCCTCGCCCAATCTTCGGGAGATAAGGGATGCGGCTCCGATGCCGGTTCCTGCACCGATAGCGATAAACACCATCTGCAGTGGGAAGACCACGGTAAGCGCGGCGATGGCTTCAGGACCGAGACCGCCTACGAAGATGGTATCCACCATGTTGTAGGTGGCGTTCACGAGCATCGCGATAACCCCGGGCAGGGAGAAACGCCACAACAGCTTGCCCACTGACTGGGTGCCCATAAGCTGTGAACGGCTTGGAGCAGGGGAGGGGGGTTGAGCAGACATTAGCGATGAGTATAGTGATTTTGGTATGGAGTGCAATGACCGTGTCATTGCGGCATCAACGCGGTTGATGCACTCCAAGAGGAAAGTTCCCCCTCCCTGGTGGACAGCGTGCCCCTTGGGGCGCCAATTTTACTGCGCCCCATAGGGTAGGGGGATAGGGGGAGGGGTGAGAGGTCTATGGAGTGCAACCAGGGCTCGAATCGGTAGGAATCAAAGTAACTCAGAGGCGATGATACTGTTAAGTCATCCCAAATACTCGACAAGATTAAGACTCCGATTGACAAAAGCAGATTTGTCGTAGTTAAAGTTGACACCGACAACTTGAATGTGTATTTCGAACTAGGGTTCTCTATGGGGTCTGACAAAGACGTATTGCTTATTTCTGAAGAAGAGTTAGTTCTGAATCTTCCTTCCGACTTAAGGAACTGGGAACGCTTGACTTACAAAAAAGGAGATTGTGAAGGATTGAAAGAGAAAGTTTCCCGATTCTTCATTGATAACTACGGGTTCAAATTAGTGTCTGAGAAATAAAGTCAAGGCCGCCCTCAGCGTGCCCCTTGGGTATTCGGGCAGCCTAATCTCTAGCCGGTAAGAACCTTAAGGTTGTAACAAAGCGGCCTTGGTTATCCGCTGGGCCGTAGAAAATTCCTCTGATTCCTCGTCCGTTCGCCGCTCACGCCACCCCAGTGTGTAGATATAAACACCAGGCGCTGGACGGTGACCACTTTCCG
>NJBO01000036.1 GCA_005223075.1 candidate division TA06 bacterium B3_TA06
GTCATGCGTAAGATGCAGAAGGAGTTGTAGGACAGGCCTTGCTCTAAACAGAGAGAAGCTCACCCCGAAATACTGTAACAGCCTTGCCACCTAGAAAGACCCTGTCACCAGCCAGGCGAACCTTTACTACCCCTCCGCGAGTTGAAGCCTGATAGCCTACCAGCTCGGTTTTACCCATCCGCTCCCCCCAGAAAGGACCGAGGCAGCAGTGGGCCGAGCCGGTTACCGGGTCCTCATCTATCCCAGCGCCAGGCGCGAAGAATCGGGAGATGAAGTCGAACTCCAGAGAACCGGAAGGAGTGGTTACTATCACCCCCAATCCTGGAATCTTGGCAAGCAACGCAAAGTCAGGCTTCATCTTCCGCAACTTTTCTTCCGAATCCACCTGGACCAGGTAGGCGAAACGGTTCTTCCCCACGTATAAAGGTTTAACTCCAAGCGCTTCGACAAGCTCAGGAGAGGCGTCCGCTGACGTCTCGGGCTCGGCAGGAAAATCAAGCTCGATCCATTCGTCCTTGAGCGTCGCCTTCAGGAGTCCGCTCTTGGTGTAAAACCGCGCCTCCTGGTCTGGCTTAAGATACCCTTCCTCAAACAGGATATGGGCACTGGCCAATGTGGCGTGGCCACACAAATCCACCTCCAGCTTGGGGGTGAACCAGCGAAGGTTGAAGCCGTCGTCGGTCTTATAAAGAAAGGCCGTCTCGGAAAGATTCATCTCCCGCGCAACCATCTGCATCCATGTCTCATCGGCAGGGGCGTCCAATATACATACCCCTGCAGGGTTGCCCTTGAACGCATCTTGGGTGAATGAATCTACCTGATAGATAGAGATGCCCATTACGTCTGCTTATGTAGTGACCGCTGTCACTCGATCAGTACCAGTCCGTAATAGTTGGGTTTGCAGTTTTCGTTCTTCAGCACTTCGATGGGAAGGCCGTGGGCGCGTACGGTGGAGTAAACGTCAATCCCGCAAGCCTCCATGGAGGGTCTTGCTTGGTCCGGATAACGGCACTGCTCCACGCACTCCTCACATAAGAAACAGGGCCCCCCACCCATACCGAACGCCTTCTCGTATCCGTCCAGGAACATCCGTTTCTCCAATCGCACCACTATCCGGTTCACCGGGGTGTTCTCGTCCCCGTGTATCAGCAAAGCATGTTGGTATGCGTTCACCATCCTCTGGGTTTCTTCCGGAGTAGGGGAGTTGGGAGGGCAAGTCAGCCGCTTTCCGTACACGCCGCATCCGAACTGACACTTGGCACGTACCCATTGGGCGGTAACCACGCTATCCGCGGGAATGAGTTTTACCTCCTTTGCCCCCATGCGCTTGGCGCGGTTTATGTAGCCTTCGTATTTACTTGTTTCCATAGTGAGAGATAATATGCCGAGGATGGTGGGTGTCAAGCGAAGTTATGGCAGACAGCGACGGTTGCCTCGTGATCTAGATTCAGGGGTCCCCGAACGGACGCGAAGTAGACGTTTGGGGCGCTGGATTTCACCCTCCCCCTACTCCCTCCACAAGGGAGGGGGATTAGTGACAGAAAGTAGGGGCACGGCACAGCGTGCCCCTTGAGCGGTTCATACGCTCATAGGGTATGCCGTGCCCTCTAGGGATTTCCCAATCCACAGACTGTTCCCCGTTGACTTGCGAGCTCCCAGAGGTATACTTTTGGTCAAATATTTTGAATCCTCATACGAAAGGAGGACGTAGTTGGAGAGAGTCCTTTTGACCTCCGAGTCTGTAACTGAGGGGCATCCGGATAAGGTGTGCGATCAGATCTCCGACGCTGTCCTTGATGAGGTGATGCGTCAGGACCCCAAGGGGCGGGTGGCGTGCGAGACGTTCATCACCGTTGGATTAGTTATCGTGGGAGGGGAGATCACTACCACGTGTTACGTTGATCTGCCGGTTCTGGTGCGCGGGCTTTTGGCCGAAATCGGTTACACCAATCATCGCTACGGATTCGACGGGGCCACCTGTGCGATCCTTAACGCGATCGGCCGTCAGTCGCCTGACATCGCCCAGGGAGTGGACCGCGGAGGTGCGGGTGATCAGGGTCTTATGGTGGGCTACGCCTGCGATGAAACCCCGGAGCTTATGCCAATGCCCATCATGTTAGCCCACAAGCTTGCGAGGCGGCTGGCCGAGGTGCGCAAGCAGGGGATACTGCCCTACCTGGGGCCGGACGGCAAGTCGCAGGTTACGGTCGAATACGTTGACGGTAAGCCGGTGCGCATCTCGAACGTGGTCATAAGCTCGCAGCACACCCCCGAGATACTCGATTCCACAGAAAATCAGATCACGGAAGACGCGCGCTCAGAGATCATCGAGAAGGTTGCCAGGGCCGTGCTGTCCAGCAATATGTTAGATAACGAGACGCACTTCTTTGTTAATCCTACTGGCAAGTTCGTGATCGGCGGGCCGCAGTCGGATACCGGCATGACCGGCCGCAAGATTATTGTGGATACCTACGGAGGGATCGCCCCGCACGGCGGAGGGGCGTTCTCAGGCAAGGACCCCACAAAAGTGGATCGTTCGGCCACATACTTCGCTCGCTGGATCGCCAAGAACGTTGTGGCGGCAGATCTGGCCGATCGCATCCAGGTGAACCTTGCCTACGTTATCGGTGAGCCTGACCCGGCCTCTGTATCCTTAGATACATTCGGGACGGGAAAGATCGATGATGATAAGCTCCTTGAGATAATTAACTCCGAGTTTGATTTCCATCCGCGCGCCATAATCGAGCGGCTCGATCTGCTTCGACCTATTTACAGACCGACCGCCGCTTACGGACACTTCGGCAGGATCGAGGATAGCTTCACCTGGGAGAGGCTGGACGCGGTGGATGCGCTTCGAAACCGCGCAGGGGAATAGGTGAGTATCCGAAGATGGTTAATAAACCACAGATGACACAGATTGAAACTCCCTACGGTCGTTTCCCTTCGGGAGAACTCCTTTCAGCAGTTCTCCTTCGGAACGCAGATGAGAACTCCAGCAGGGTTCTTCTTCGGTGCAATTTGCAATTTGATATTTGCATTTTGAAATGAGCCTCGGTGCCTCTGTGGTTGATTTAAAAGATTGTAACCTTCAATGAAAGGAAATTAATGACTCACGACGTTAAAGACATAAAACTTGCCCCGCAACATGTAGTGCGAGGCTCAGCGTGCCCCAGTTGGGTATTAGCCTCGCCAGCGAACCTGAAGGTTCGCACTACGTAACTCGCAGGAAGTAAACCTCAAGGAAAGGAAGTTGAATGAAGTACGATGTTAAAGATTTATCCCTTGCCCCCAAGGGGAAGCTGCGGATCGAGTGGGCAGGGCGGTTCATGCCCGTACTTAAGCTGATCAGCGAGCGCTTTGCAAAGGAAAAGCCCTTAAAAGGGACGCGGCTTGCCGCGTGTCTGCACGTTACAACCGAGACCGCAAACTTGATGTTTACCCTGAAGGCGGGCGGTGCAAAACTCAGGCTCTGTGCGTCCAATCCCCTTTCCACCCAGGACGACGTGGCAGCATCGTTGGTCAAAGACTACGGAATCGAGGTGTTCGCCATCCGTGGGGTCAACAACCGAGACTACTATCGCCATATCAACTCAGCATTGGATATCAAACCCCACATCACCATGGACGACGGCGCTGATCTGGTCTCAACCCTGCACTCAAAACGCCGCAAACTCCTTGCGGGTGTCAAAGGCGGGACCGAGGAGACCACCACAGGCGTTATCCGGCTACGCGCCATGGCCAAGGACGGTGCGCTGGCGTATCCGGTGATCGCGGTGAACGACTCGGAGACCAAGTATCTCTTCGATAACCGCTACGGCACAGGCCAGTCAACACTCGACGGCATCATTCGCGCCACCAACTTCCTTATCGCGGGTTCCACCGTGGTCATCGCCGGCTACGGCTGGTGCGGCAAGGGCGTTGCCATGCGCGCAAAAGGTCTCGGTGCCAAGGTGATCGTTACCGAGGTGAATCCGGTAAAGGCGCTTGAGGCGGAGATGGACGGCTTCAGGGTGATGCCCATGATTAAGGCAGCTCCTCTGGGTGATCTCTTCGTTACCCTAACCGGAGACATAGACGTGATCCACGCTGAGATTTTCGAGCGCATGAAGGACGGCGCCATCGTCTGCAACTCCGGCCACTTCGACGTGGAGATCTCAAAGAAAGACCTTGCAGCACTTACCGTAAAGAAGCGCGAGATCCGCAAGGAGGTGGTTGAGCATACCTTAAAGAACGGGAAGAAGGTCTTCTTCCTATCTGAGGGTCGGTTGATCAATCTCTCCGCAGCCGAGGGCCATCCGGCCATGGTTATGGACATGAGCTTTGCAAACCAGTCGCTGGCCGCAGAGTACATCCTCAAGCATGGGGCAGAACTCGAACGCAAGGTCTACAACCTGCCTGCCAGGCTGGATTCCCAAATCGCTTTCCTCAAGCTTAGGTCCATGGGTGTAAAGATCGACATGCTCACACCTGCGCAGCGTCGCTATCTGGCAAGCTGGCAGGAAGGGACTTAATGGCCGAAGTTGCCAAGACCCGTGTGGTTGTTGAACGACTTAAAGGGCTGACTGTTGCCGCTAAGGCAAACTCAGGTCATTGGACGGTGATAGACACCAAAGCAAGCGTCGGCGGCAACGAGGGTGCTCCCTCTCCTACGGAGCTTTTGTTGATGTCCTTGGGCGGGTGCACCGCGATGGACGTCCTATCCATCCTTAAAAAGATGGACCAGCCTGTAGAGGACTTCCGTATCGAACTCGAGGGAGAGCGTTCGCCTGAGCATCCCAAGGTCTACACCAGGATCAGAATGATCTGTATTGTCAAGGGTGATGTGGAGCCAGCCAAACTTGAGCGTGCGATTGAGCTTTCACAGGAGCGCTACTGTTCGGTCTCGGTCATGCTAAGGAAGATTGTTCGAATCGAGGCATCTTACCGTATCGAGCCCGCCGACATGTGACGATCTCGGTTGAAGATACTGCGGGATGAATCAAGATCGATCCGGATCAAGGTCTTCGGATTGATCTTAGTTCTCCGAATAAAGGTGGCTTGGGAGTTGGGCAGGGTCTAGGGGGCGATTAGTTTGATTGTTGGGGAGTGTTAGTTGCTTGGGTGGTTTTTGTTGTTGTTTTTTACCCTATTGATCTCGCTGCGGAATAGCGAGAGGAAGGTGCGCCAGAGGATCTTTAGATCAAGCGACAGCGAGCGGTTTTGTATGTACAGTATATTGAACCGGAACTTCTCTGGGATAATCTCGTCGATGTACTGTTCGTCGAACTTCGAAGGGTCCATGTGGCTTTCGATGTCCACGTAGTGTATCTGTGCTGGTCCGGTTATCCCTGGCTTGACCGAGAGGATCGCGCGTTGACCCTTGGTGTAGTGAGAGACGTACTGCGGGTCTTCCGGCCTCGGGCCTACCATACTCATCTGCCCCAGGAATACGTTGATGAGCTGAGGCAGCTCGTCTACCTTCAGGCGGCGCAGGATTGCTCCTATACCCGTGATTCGAGGGTCGTTGCGATAGGTGAGCTTGGGGCCACAGCGGTCAGCACCGGCGATCATGGTTCGGAACTTGAAGATCTTGAATAGCTTTCCGTTCCTACCCACCCGGACACCACGGTAGAAAATCGGACCCTTGGAGTCAAGCGTTATGGCAAGCGCTACAAAAGGGGTAATAAGTGCGAGAAGCCAGAGTCCGATAAACGAAACCACGATGTCCAGGAGACGTTTCATGCTTTACCCCTTCCGGGGAATCGAGAGTTCAGGTGCTCGGGTTGTGCTGCTTCCACAAATGGGATTATAAGGAAGCAAGGGAGTAAGTCAATCATGTAAAGAGTAGAAGTAAGCTACCCTTTTCTCCTTCGGAGGAAAGATCTGGGTGAATAGTCGGCGAATCTCCCTTAATAAATTATGTTTATCACGCTTGCTGGGGGATCCAATCTCTCTTAAGAACCCTCACCATCCTCTGCTCACCCTGGTAACTATCCCTTGGCGCACAGACTCTGTCCAGTTGACAAATCCGCGCGAGCGTGTAGAATATGTATCTGTATTATTAAAGGCAATAGGAGGAGTGTGATGTTTGTTTGGCTTCTACTTTTCAGCGCTCCGATTGACTGCGGAGCGCTTGATGCAATGGCGTTTCGTTCCATAGAAGAGCGTCGCGACTACATAGACTCTCTTGCCGAGGTGGATCATGAGGGAACTATCACGCTTATGCGCAAGGCGCTGGGATGCCCTTCCGAGCAGACGCGTATGTTTGCTGCCGAAGCCCTTGGGTATCTGGATGACCCTGGAGCCATACCTGCCCTTATCGCTGCGCTAAAGTCACCCTCTATTGGGGTGCGGTACGAGACTGCATGGGCATTGGGGCTGTTGGGGGACACCTCGGCGCTGACGCCTCTGATTGATGCGCTCTCTGATCGTGCGGTACCGGTACGAACCAACGCCGCCTGGGCGCTGGGGGAGATTGCAGACGCGCGGGCGATTGGCGCGTTACTGAAGGCCCTTGAGGATGTCGACCGCCGCGTCCGCGAGAACGCGACCGAGGCTTTGGGTAAGCTCGAATCAAAGGAGGCGGTTCCTATCTTCCTTAAGCGAGTTGCTTCGCTTTCAGGCTCAGAACGCAACAGGACACTCGCTGCACTGGCGAAGATCGCCGACCACAGGGCCACCGAGGTTCTCGCCCAAGCCGCGACTGACCCTGCCGTTCCTGACCGCCACCTCATAGCACAGGCACTCGGTCGAATAGGCGACACAACCGCTGTAGAGACCTTGTTAAAGCTCTTGGATGATTCCCGGTGGGCCGTTCGTGCCAAGGCGGCGTTGTCGTTGGGAATGCTTAAAGATAAACGCGCGTTGAAGCCGCTTGTGGCCAAGGCCTCAGACAAAAAACCTGAGGTAAGGCAAGCAGTTTCCGAGGCACTCGGCCGTATTGGAGATATCCAGTCTGAGGACGTGCTGATCTCAGGCCTTGAGGATGAGAACGATCTTTGCGTGATGGCTGCGGCACACGCCCTTGGGCTTCTGGGAAGCAGGAAGGCGCTAGAGCCTCTGATCGAGTTAATGTCCGACCCTGAACCACCGGTGAGGGAGCAGGTTGCGTTCGCTCTTGGGGCTATCGGCGATCCTACTGCGGCTTCCGCACTGCGCTCGCGACTCAACGACGTCTCATGGGAGGTGCAGCAAGAAGCGGTTACCTCAATCGGATGGCTGCGCGATGTCTCATCCATAGATGCTCTGAGAGGCGTACTTGCCCACAAGTTCTGGAGCATTCGTCTTGCCGGGGTGCAGGCTCTGGGTCTGATCGGTGTGTCCAAAGCACTCCCTTTGATCCGGCGCCGGTTTGCGGACGCACATCCGGATGTGAGACGCTGGGGTTATGTGGTGGCGGCAAAGCTCGGGGCTGATCCTGAAGCAACTCTTGCTGGACTTAACAAGGAAAACCCTTCCCCTGAGATGCTTGAAGTGGCCCAGATACTTACCGCAAAGAAGGAGTCGCTTTCAGCGTGGAACGGCGATTTGACCCAGGAGCGGTTGCAGCTTCTGGTATTGCTTGGGACCGACGATGCCCGCGCGATGCTGGAATCGTTGCCGCTGCCAAGGGATGAACTTGAGCTCTCGGAGCTGCGGCTGATCGCTTTGCGTAACTGGTAGCGTTACTGTCCCTCTGGAGAGGGACAGTGGGGGAGTTATGTGCACTTTTACGGGAAGTGCAGGGATTGGCAGAGCCCGTGTGGGTTGGCTTGACAATCTCCGGTTTCCGGCCAAAATAGTACCAAACCTCAAAAGGAGGACAGATGAAGAAGATATGTTTTCTCGCGCTGGCTGCCATAGTCCTTGCATTCATGATCGTCGGTTGCGATATAGAAGGAAAGGACATAGATGCGATACAAGAACTGGTGCTGGCCGACGAGGTCTGGTTCGATGCAAATACCGAAGTTGACTCCACCGGAGGCGGAAGCATGTTCTTCGGTGATACTGCCAGTGGAGTCATCTGGTGGCGTACAGCGCAGACCCATGATGAACCGGTCATCGATGTTCAAGTAGATGGCGACTCCGGCTGGGTTGAGTGGAGCCGCGGCAACTTCGGTAGCGTGACAATATGGGCTTTCGTGCCTGACAGCAACAAATGGTTCTTCTGGGAAAAGGAACTTTCCGAAACAGCCAAGGTAAGAGCCGTTTTCCGAAAAACCGGAAGCGATGCCGATCCTAATCGTGGCTGGGAACTTGAGAAGATCTCATGCGCGGTGGGCGCTTCTACAGGTGGAGACCTGAACATAGACAAAATCCACATCACCAGCGCAGAAACAGGTTACGACTTTGAAATTACCGATCCCCTCGACACCTACTACGATATAGACGAGGATATGGTAACCTTCAAAGCAGGTGAAGAAGTCACCGTCACCCTTTACGTAAACGATACAAACACCGTCGCATTCATCCACAGCTTTACTCTTTTGGGATACGTACGTGGACCGTTCCCCGAAAACGAGGGCGGTGTACACTCCGGAACATGGGAGGTACAGCGCATCCCCTTCCCGAGATGGGTGATCTTTGACGTGATGACAAAACCCACCTTATACGATTCAGAGGGTGAATACGAATTCAGCGGCATCCTGTTCCCTTATTACATTACTCCGTAGCAGTTGATCAAATTTACAAAAAGGCGCTGGGTAACCAGCGCCTTTTTTATCCTGTGGGGATCTACGTGACTTGTCGTGCGATAGACGAACCTGATTAGCTGATTTTTTTATCTGTAGACTCTGGATAAGCAGCTAACTAAAAGCATATAAATTGGGATCCCCGCGAAGCAACTCTGTCGCTTCGCGGGGTAAAAAACCTGGGGGACAGGGATGAGAGCTCTCTTCGGTCGCTCTCCTTACGGTCGAACCTCCGATTAACTTTTTATATTAAACTGGATCAGCTAATCGGGAAAGTACTACGGAAAAGGAAACCCCACAGTCTTAACTGTGGGGTAAAAAACCTGGGGGACAGGGACTCGAACCCCGATTAACTGATCCAGAGTCAGCCGTCCTGCCATTAGACGATCCCCCAAAAGGTTTAGTTAAGATTATAAGAAACTACCCCCTAATGTCAAGACAACTCATTGCCCCATCGGGGAGAATGCACCCATGAAACAAAGAAACGGAGTTCAGTATATGCAGATAGTGGCAAGTCTCAAGCCCGAAGCGCGTAGCCAAAGGCCGCGAACGTCAGCCCCTACGCTGAACCACGTCGAGATCCTGCCGAGATACTCCAAGAATACGGCATAGACGTAGGGGCGACGCATGCGTCGCTCCTACAGGCTCAAATCCCTGTACCACCATGTCGGTGGATATCCCGCCACTCACTTAATCTAGCAATATGACAAGCTGTTGAATCAGCCCGATTTTTCGTGTGTTCACCCCACGAAGTCACTTCGTGACTCCGCTGGGACCCCGGAGCGGCCGAAGGCCGCTTAACTAATTCCCCTCCCCTGGTGGGAGGGGTTAGGGGAAGGGGATTATTTAATCAGGATAACCTTTTGGACTGACACCTCTTTGTCAGTAAGCACAATGAAGTAAACACCAGGGCTGTGATTTTCTCCCCACCTCAAAACCCCGTTTTGAGC
>NJBO01000037.1 GCA_005223075.1 candidate division TA06 bacterium B3_TA06
CCCCACATGTTCTTTGAGTTCTTCTATCCAGACCATGGGGAAGTCTACTCGCTTCGGCTCGATTTGTCAAACCACAAATCCCACATGCTCCTTTTCGTTGCGACATTCCGTGTCGTAAACCCTCTCGCTTTCCAAGGTGTTGCACTTCATTATTGAACTCACGCTCCTACATTGTATTCGATTGCGATCTTTTCTCCGAAGGAGAAAAGGAGCATTAACGCTCCATTACGCAGCTCATGAGAGCAACGCGGGTGTTGACCAGACGTCTTGCAACCACGGCCAAGAGCTGCTGAAGGATGCGGTAGCCCATTCCGCAGTTTCTGAGAAGGAACTCATGAAGCTTTGCTGCGTTCCACACCAAGAGCTTGGAGCTTTTGGCCGCTTTGATGGTGGCGGTCAGCTTGCCGTCCTTATACATCGAGGACCATCCTGAGATCTGCCCCGGCCCCACGGTGGCAATCGTTACGGGGATCGGCTCGGCAAGCGCAGCGTTGATCGAGATCTCAAGTTGCCCCTCGACAACAAGATAGAACTCCTCGCCCTTGTCTCCTTCTTTACCGAGAACAGTTCCCATGGTGACCTTGCGTTCCTCGGCCAACTCGGCCACGGCTTTGCTTTCCGGTTCCTCAAGCAGGTTAAATACCTCGCTTTCCTTGAGAAACTGACAGTACGACATATCTCCTCCTAGGGTGTTCTTGGTATAAATATTAGGAATAAACACCTTCGCGTCAAGTCCTGGGAGCATGTGTTGCTTGATGGGGTGTTCAACGACTATTTGGGAAGGTCGTTGAAATCTATCTCCTGTATCAGATGGAGCAGACTTATTATAGACCTCGGCCTTGGCGAGATTTACGGGTATCTATTGGTGGCTTTTGATTAAGAAGCAGGGAGGAAACGTAGCAGGCGAAGTTCCTTAAGGAGTGTTTCGTCGTCGGAGCGCTGTGATATATAGACAGGCCCGATCTCGGGAGCCAACCAGGCATCGAAACGGGTTCCATCAGCGTCTTTTTTGCCCTGGATAAAGATGCACTCCTCGAAGGTTCCCGCAGGTGTCTTGACGGTGTAACTCGCTTGGTCAGCAATCTCCACCGGGTTTATGGGTATTACCCATCCCCACTGGGGTAAGGCTAATGCGGAATCTATAATTACTTTTGCAGAGTCGTCAAAGGGTTCGGTGGCCTCGGGGAGCTCTGCTGCCATAATAGAGGGTTGGTCAGTTTGTATGTAGCTGTGGTATCCGAATATCCCTGGTTCGAGTTCAATCATCTCGCAGACAATGGTATAGGCCGCTGCGTCCGTTTGCACCTCATAAACCCACGCATTACCATCGTCGAGCGGGAAGTAATTGGGTTTCTCTATCCCGAGCTCGTTTACTGAGCATCCCAGGAGGATTGCAAACGCCAGCACACCGACAGCAAAGATTTTTTTAATCGCCATATCATCCTCCTTCATAATTTAATCATAGGTAAAAATGCGCGTTTGTCAAGTGGTTAAATGTGTCGCTCCCTGAGGTCTGCTAACCCCACCGTTGCATCTAAATTATGCAACATCGCTCCGTGCGTTACGTCTTCTAGGGTAGGAAAACAAACAACCAAAGATTTGGAGGTCCTATGGGACAGGCGTTAATTCTTCTAGCAGCGGGGTTGGGATTCTTCAGCTCCTCATCGGTTAGCTTCGTCGAGCGCTCGGACGCTATCTGGACGAATCCTGCAGGTCTTGGGCTGCACTCAGAGGGTGTAGAGCTTCAGAGCGGATTCAGTCTATTCGAGGATACCCCGAACCTTCGATTTGGTCTCAGTGCTGGTGCCGGTGGATTTGGCTACCGCACCGGCGATTCCACCGGTGTTACGGGTGTGTGGTCGGCTGGTCTGGCATTGCCTTTAGGAAAACGCTTTCGTCTGGGCGGAGCTTACAACTGGGGAGAGCAGAAGTTCTGGAACTTCGGCGTTCAGTCTAACCCTTTGAACTGGCTTGCCCTTGGTGCTGCTCTGCAAACCGGAGAAACTCCCACCATCATCGGTGGCTTGGGCGTGCGCCCGTTTACCGACCGCGTCACACTCTTCAGCGACCTCTCCTACCGCGGCGGGTTTGAGGACTTGAAGGTTGGTTTGGGTGTTGAACCGATCTCCGGCGTCCTTCTTTCAGGGACCTTCACACCCCCTCTCTTTGAGGCCTCTGATCTCAGCTGGTCTGTCGGTGCCGAGTTTGCCCTGGGTTACGTTAAGCTGGGTGCAACCTACAACTCCGAAGATGCTCTAGGGGTATCGTTGGGAGCCTCGTTCCCACGCTATCCCGGCATTCGGTTCCGCAAGCCCGAGCCCAAGGTCGTTGAATGGGTGCCTAAGGGACGTCCTGAGGAGCCTGCGCCGCCTGTATTCAAGTTCGCCTTCATCTCATTCGGCCCGTCGAAATCCAAAACCTTCTACGATCTTCTTACAGAGATTCGTGATCTGGGCGAACACAAGGACGTCGAGGGTGTTCTTTTAGACTTCCGCGGCGCCAGTTACTCACTATATCAGGTCGAGGAGATCCGCGCCGAGCTGGTTAAGCTGAAGGAAAAAGGCCTGAAGATAGTTGCTTTCTCTGAGGGCTACTCCATAGGTTCGTATTATCTGGCATCTGTGGCTGACCGCATCTACGTTGTCCCCACAGGTGAGGTGATTCTTACAAGTGGTTACGCACGCACAATGCACATCAAGGGAACGTTGGATAAGCTGGGTATAGAGCCGGACTTCTACCGGGTAGGCGAGTACAAGTCGGCCTATGAAGTCGTTAATTTTACCGAGCCTTCAAAAGAGGATCGTGAGCAGCTCGAAGCCTACCTTTCCTCTATATACGACGAGATCCTGGGTGCGATCGAGCGCGACCGCGGCATTGCCCGTGCCGAGTTCGAGAAGATCATGAACGAGCGCGTTATCGTAGATGCGGATACGGCCAAGATGCTTGGTCTGGTGGATGATTTATGCCTTGCTTTGGATCTCGACAGCATCATCAAGATGGAGTTCGATGAAAAGACCCAGCGCACAAAGCTTGCAGATCTCAAAAAGAAGCAGAAGGAGGTCCCAAGAGCATGGGTCGAATCTCGAGAACCGGCAGGACTCCCCGGCCTTGCAAAGATAGCCCTTGTTGTAGCTGAAGGAAGTATCGTAACCGGCGAGAGCGGCACGAGTCCCCTACCCATCCCGTTGATAGGCGGTAAGTACATGGGATCAACCACGATGTCTGAGGTTCTCGAGAAGGTGAAGGACGATAAGCAAGTCAAAGCGGTGGTGTTCCGCATCAACTCAGGCGGCGGGTCCGCACTTGCCTCAGAGATCATAAACCGCGCGCTTACAGAGCTTGCAGCCTCCAAACCGGTCATCTGCTCCATGGCCGGCGTTGCAGGCTCAGGCGGCTACTTTATCGCCGCTCCCGCGGATAAGATCTTTGCCGACGCGACAACGGTTACCGGTTCCATAGGCATCCTGGGCGGTAAGTTCGTAACCAAGGGGTTCAACGAGAAGCTGGGCATAACCCGTGAAACCATAAAGCTTTATCCGCACGCCGACATGTTCAGCCCTGATCGCCCCTTTGACGAGAAGGAGGCGGAGATACTGCAACAGATGATGAACGAGGGCTATGCCGAGTTCGTGGGCCGCGTTGCCGAAGGCCGGGATATGAGCTTTGATGAGGTTGACTCGGTTGCACGCGGACGAATCTGGTCAGGCCCTGATGGCGTTGAGGCCGGCCTGGTAGATGAGGTCGGCGGTCTCATGGACGCTTTAGAAGAAGCGCGCAGGATGGCTGATCTCCCAGAGGATGTGCAGGTGGTCATCTATCCCAAGCCCAAGCCTATGTTCGAGTGGAAGGACGGCTTTGAGACCAGCCTGACCATCGGTTGGCAGATGCTTCCTTCCTGGCTTAGTGAGAACCTCCTCTACCTCATGCCCTACCAGATCGAGGTCCCTGTACGTTAGACTCTGCCTTAGATTCTGATGTAGGCAGAAAAGGGGAGATCGTGCGATCTCCCCTTAGAGTCGGGATCTTGCTTGGATCATCTCAGGTAGATTACCTTGATCGGCTCTGGGTTGTGCTCGGCACCAAGAAGCCGTGCAAAGTATACACCCATTGGCACCAGCGCACCCGGCTGCCAGGTGGCTTCGTACACATCGCCTCTGATTTCCAGTTCAAGCGCCGCAACCATGCGGCCTGTGGCGTCAAAGATGCCGATCCGTGCGTTTTCACCTTCAGTAATCGTGGCGCTGAAGTTTACCCGATCGCGGAAGAAGGAGTGATTACTTTCCAGGTTCAGGGCTTCAGCTTCTCTTGGGTTTTCTTTTATACCTGTGGAGGGTGAACCGTACTCCTCAATAGTGAGGGTCGTATCCACAGGCATCGAGGCGTAGTGCTCCCGGAGTCCTGATGGCCAGCGGATTACAACCGAGTCTATCTTATCGTGCGCTCCCAGGCCGAAGTGAAGGAAGTGATTGAATGGTGAGCCGTATCCGTTGCCTGCGGAAGGTGCCAGCTCGCGCATCACCATGGACTCGCCCGCCCAGACACTGACACGTGTGCCGATGGCGGAAACGTTACTTGTCGTATCGTCGGCACCAAGGGGAGACTTTATCCCTTTAAGATTCAAGACGAGCCAGTGGTTGCCGTTACCCGCATCGGAGATGTAGATGCTGTTATGGCCTGAGTAAGGCAGGTATACGTCGAGGAAGCCGTCGGTGTTGATATCGCCCCAGATTGCCAGGTTCTTGCGCTCCCAGTTTTTGAGTCCAACATCATAAGTCACATCTGTGAACTTGCTTCCACCGTCGTTGCGGTAAAGCCAGCCCTGCTGGCCCGGGGTTCCATAGAGATTCACCCAGTAAAGATCAAGGTCGCCGTCGTTGTCATAGTCGGCCCAGGCCGGCGCCGAACCGATCTCCGCGTTGTAGATGCCGCTTTCCCAGATGTAGTCGGTGAATGCCCATCCGGGCGGGCCGTCGTTGGCCCAGAGATGGTTGGTTGAGTCTCCAGGGTAGCCAGGGTGATGGGTGATAGGGGTGAATAGATCGAGGTAGCCGTCGTTGTTATAATCGCCCCAGCACGCCCCGATGTTGTGTCCCTTGGAGAAGAGGGTTCCCCCACCGATTACGCCTTTCTCCTCGGCCACGTCAGTAAACGTTCCGTCGCCGTTGTTCTGCCAAAGAAGGTTCCGTTGAAGGCGATACACGGATACGAAAATATCGGCAAGGCCGTCGTTATTGAAGTCTCCAACGCTTACACCGCGTGAACACAGTGCGCTGGCGTACGAATAACGGATGCCCGCCTCTTCGGAGACGTCGCTAAAGGTTCCGTCGCCGTTGTTGTGATAAAGATAGTCCTCGTGTCCAACAGGGAAGGGAAACTCGTAGCTCGAGACGTAGAAGTCGAGCCAGCCGTCCGAGTCGTAGTCAAGCCAGGCTACGTCAACAAGGTCGCGGTTCAGGATCGTGTCTGTAAGGCCTACGGCAAGACTTACGTCTTCGACCGCGTAGTCGGGCGGGCCCTGGTTACGGTAAAGAAGGATGAAGCAGGTGTCATTCAGGGTATCTACATTGATACGTCGGGTGGTCAGTATATCCGGGTAGCCGTCGTTGTCGTAGTCGCCGAAGCACACCACCCTGCCGCCGCCCCAGCGGCTTTCAGAGAGCTTGGTGAAGTTT
Source organism: candidate division TA06 bacterium B3_TA06 (assembly GCA_005223075.1). Lineage (NCBI taxonomy): Bacteria > candidate division TA06 bacterium B3_TA06. The sequence goes on from NJBO01000037.1 coordinate 5,673, forward strand.
CCGGAGCCGTCGTTGATGTAGGCGTATCCGGCCCAGAAGTCGAGTATCCCATCGGAGTTGTAATCAACAAGAGTTGGTGAACCGGCGATTTCGTCTATGCCTAAGGTAGCGACATCAACCTCGGTGAAGTGAATCTCGGCTGCTGCCGGGACGCTCAAGGCTAAAAGAACAATTAAACTTCGCATTGCGCCTCCTTGGTTTTGAACGATTTGACTTCTTCAACTTTAACCGCAGAAAAGGAATCTGTCAAGTGGATCGGATTTCTTGACATCGTCCTATCCATCATTAGGATAGGGAGCAGAAATCAAGGAGGACTTTGATGCAGGAGTTAGAGAAGTATCTTGAAGAGATAGCCGAGTGGCTTCAGGAGGCGTTTTCAATATGCGTTGTTGGCGAGGAGGGGTTGGTGCTTGCCTGCAAGACCCGAGAGGGCGGCGAAAACGCCGAGCTCACGAGCGCGGTGCTGACCGATGTTATGCGCAGTATCTCAAGGATCGTTAATGAGGTAAGGAAAGGAAGGCTGGTGGATAACCTTCTATCAACGGCGGATGCCCACTTTCTCACCAAGCAGCTGGATGATGAGGGTAGGGTATTTTTGGCGATAGGCGTACCCCGCGGCGCGAACCTGGGTGCAGTGCGCTACGTAAGTAAGGTCTACGCGGATAAGCTAAAAGCTGCGTTGCCTGAGGCTTAGGCCTTACCTTCCTTTTATGCAATCGTTGCGATGCAACGCCCGCGGGATTCACTTGTATCTCTGGGGAGTCGCTATGTGGGATGGGGTCAATCTGTAAAGTCCACTTCCAAGCGATCAATCTTTTTAAGGTTTACGACCTGTGTTCCGGGGTTAATTCTGGTTATTAGCGTGGGATGATACCCTCTGGGCCCATGGAGTCGGGTGGAGTTTGCCAAAAATCGGCCTCATCCCTTCTCCCTTTTCCCCGGGTTGGGATAAACTTATTAAGTCCGTAATCGGATACACACTTGCGTTCGTTTTTGTTCAGCTGTTCATAGAGTTCAGCCATATGATCCTGCAGCTCATTGCGGTTAAGTCCGGTCTGGGCCGCTTCGTACAGCTGTTCCAGCGCTTGCCTGTAGGCTATAATCTTGTCATCAAGCGGTATGTCGTAAGGGAGGTTGTTGATCACCCCCGCACCATCAAGCATTCGTATATCAAATCCCTTGGAGAACGTCCACCTGTTGAACTCGGTTAGGACGCGATCCTTTACACGAGACTTAAAGCGAGTATCTATCAGGTGATAGAGGACGTCTGTGGTTTTACGAAAGACGGTCCGCAGGATTGCAGAGCCTTCGTCTTCGGTTGTGATAAGCCCCTGGCTCTTTAGTGCAGCTATGGTTATGGCCACCTTGGTCTTGGGTTGTTCAAGCAGACGTGCGATCTCGGCAAAGGAGCGGCGTCCATTGATATGGGATGCTACGGCCCATCCCAGGGCATTGAAGTTGAATTGTTTCTCGGAGTTAGGATCTACCGGTGCAAGAACAAGAGCCGCGTCCTCGAAGGCCAACTCCTGGCACGCAGCATCCCACTGTGTTGCCTGCTTCGAGGCCGCCATAAGAAGGTCGGTTAAGGATTTGGTGATGCGTTGCTCAACCGAGACCTTTTCCTCGTGGAACTTGAAGTTGCCTGAGACCAGGATGAAGAGTTCTATGAACGCCTCGTCTCCTGCCAGCTTGTCCATCTGGCAGTCTAGCAACTCCCCTTTGGAAAAGAAAAGCGAGCCTTCGGCGGCTCCCGTGATCTCGAGCCGACCTGTCTTGCGGCTCATGGTCAAAAGCTGGATTATGTCCAGGAACCCTTGTCGCTCTATCTTGCCTTCAAGCATCTAATCCAAACTCCCGGCTTAGAAGGTTCTTGGCCGGGGTGAGGTAGGAGGCCTTTATGAGCACGCTTATAGCGGTAAATGAGGTGCTGATCATATCGATGTTGATGGCTTCCTGGGCCAGGAATGAGAATATCTTGCCCGCGATCCCCGCCTCGCGCGCAAGGTTCTTTCCGTAAACCGTCAAGATACCCCTTCCTTTTTCTATCACGAAGTCGCTAGTCTTGAGGACATCAAGGCTCTTTAGGTGCGCCACCGCCTCATTTACCTGTGATTCGTTTAATGCGAAAGAGATCTCAGCCAATCCCCTTGATATGCTGCTTTCGGATATCATCTCTATATTGAAACCGGCTTTACCAAGATGTGAGAAGAGTTCGCCGGCTATACCAGGTTTGTCAGGGACGGATTTGGCAATAACCATTGACATGTGGGGTTTGGTTTCAATCAACTCAACCGGTCCGGTCATATGTTCCTCCATCAAAGTATATAGAGCTAGTTTGGCTTGTCAACGCTTTTAACTCGCCTGAACACGCGCGTCTTCTTACTCTATACGTTCCCGCGTCCAGAACTCACAGATCTGACCTGCATCGTTCATAAGGAACGACTCCACAGGTCCCCATCTGAGCCATACCGTTCTGCCTACCAGCTGCCTTGTCCAGAAACATGTGGTTTTTGATTCAAGCACCCACTTTTCGTCGTTTTGCCGAACGACGATAAGTTTGAACCCGAACTCATCCTGCGTGAGGGTAGCCTCCTCCCACTTGCCTGGATAGCCCGTTTGAACGTCATCCTGGTCTGGCTCTTGGGTTTTCGTGGTTGCTACGCAACCTGCTGCGATAAAAACCAATACGCTCGCGCCACAGAGCCACGAGAGCTTCTTCATGTCTCCCTCCAATGTTGGAAACAATATACCACTCCAGGTAGGTTTGTCAAGTGAGAGGAACTTGCTCGTTGATCGAGTACACCTACATGGTGGAACAGTCAGGCTTTTAGGATTGAGGATATTAAGGGAGGAGAAGATGAGTCTATTGAAGGCCGCTCACCCCTCTCCCTTAATGGGGCAAAGGCGTTCCCCCGCGGGGACCCGGAACACACAAATGTCATCGCGAGGAAGCATTCGCCTCCAACACAGGTGCGGCATCCGTGGCGTAGCCAGGTTGTCGGGTATCAGGGCGGCTCAAGGACAGACAAGGGGTTTAAATCCATTGTCCTTGTTTGCAATATCAATTTTGCAATGCGTGCTCGGCACGTTCAGTCCATGGAGAGACGAAAGCCTAGGCGGCTGCAGCATGGAGGGGAGTAGGAACGATCGGCGCACCGGATGAGCCGGGCGTCGGCGTACCAACTGCCACCACGTTTCACCCGGGAAGAACCGCTGGATGGACCCTCAGGGTTGTAGTCAGGAGATGAGGAGTAGTAGTTCGCACCGTACCAATCAGCACACCACTCACAAACGTTGCCTGCCATATCCATGCAGCCGTAGGGAGAGACACCCTGAGGGTAACTGCCCACTGGTGAGGTGCGAGAATATCCATCCTCGGAGTAATTCCCAGGATTGTAGTTCGTGAGTTCAATAATGAAGTGCAACACCTTGGAAAGCGAGAGGGATTTCGTTATTCTGAGGATGTATGCACAAAAGATATCAACATCTTGGATTGGAGGAGCGTGAGGTGATAGATACGATGCGTAGAGACAGGCGATCTATACGAGAGATGGGCCGTGTTTTAGGCAGGAGTCCCTCTACCATCTCGCGTGAGTTGCGGCGCAACCCCTCGCCTACCTACGACTTTTACATAGACCATCACGCCCAGGAGCGTGCGGATAAACGTCGATCGAACGCAAGCCGCAGGATGCGATTAAAGAGCAAGGTGATCAGGGGTTACGTGGTGTCCAAGCTCACCCAGGACTGGTCGCCTGAGCAGATATCGGGCAGGATAGAGATAGACCATCCGGGTATATCCATCA
>NJBO01000038.1 GCA_005223075.1 candidate division TA06 bacterium B3_TA06
GTCGCAAGCTTTCCGTTAAAATGCGCAAAACCCCCCATCCCTACTAAGCGTCTATATCTCCTTTCAGGTATCTCTTGTAGCGTTCTCTACAAGCTCTTAAAGCCCCATCCACTTCCTCTTTGATCTCCTCGTGTGTTTTCCCGTCTTTACGCTTCAATAGGTATGAAATATAATTCACGATCATCATCTGTTCTCATACCACCCCTTCGAGGAACGCGCTACGCGCTATCACGGCGTACCAGAGCGCACCGCGCATACCCACGCCGATGAGGATGTCGAGATCCTTTTTCTCGGTGATGGTCTTGATCTCGTCGATGGTCGTGAGTAGATCCTGATCGGCTACGTACGTGCGAAGCTTCGACATGACGATCAGGCGGTGAACTCCGTGGGCCTCTTTGTACTCGTAAAGTAGATCCTTCAGGTTCGCGTTGAAATGGCTCATAGGGAGGGCCGTCCTCCTCCTCTTCGTCGTCCTCCTCGTCGTCTGAGTACCGTTTGAGGCTTAAAATATATAAGGGATTCAGTCGCCCCGATTAGATCGGACAAAAAGGAGACTACAAGGTTTGGTAAAAGTCAAACCGGAATCTGAGATCAAGAAGAACTACGAGGACAGCACAGCACTTGTACCGGCGCGATTCGAGGCCGGAGTCAAGGGCGCGACGTGGCAAGCCGAGGCCCTCGAAGGTCAAGACCTGTACGAGGAGCAGATGCGGAAGGACGAGATACTCAAGCGGAGAGCCTCGGGGATCGAGAAGGTGTCCGATGAGGCATGGAGGAAGAACACAGTTGACAAGGGCCGCAACATCATCGGCGCGAGGATGAAGGCCGCTAGTGGAAAGCAAGTGGCCGGATTCAGGCCCTACCGCGAGGCCCTTCTAACAGTCGAACTCCTCCCTAAGACAGCCGACCCCATGCAGAACCTGATCAACCGCGCGGGCGCGGTGGTCATGGCGATGGTGAACAAGAAAGCCGAGCTTACAGCCTAGAGGTGAGGATCGACGGTCTATAAGACGAAGTTCCTCAAGAAGCGGGTCGAGGACGCATACGAACCCGCGGCCGCCGGGACGTACAGTTGGGAGCTTACCGACGACGTGCTCGCGGCGGTCTGGTTGACCATCAAGGGCGACTTGGTGGCTGTTGGTCAGTGTATCGACGACCTTCTGGGCCTGATCGAAGGCATAGATGTTTGGTTCGGCGGGTTCAACGTGGTACACTACGCCTCCGGGGTAAAGGCCATGCTGATGAACGCGCTACTCAAGCAGAGCCGCCCCATGATACTAGGGAACGGACAGGCTATCGACGACATCATGGGATGTTCCTTCCCGATACTCTTCGGCGCGCCCTACATCAACGAGAAGATGGCCCTACCCGCCTCCACGTCCAATCGCAAGACTCTCAGCCTGACAGTGGCCATCGCCGACGCCGCGTTCGACGACCTCCTGATCGACATAACAGAGGTGATCCTACCGGGAGCAACCCCGACAGGGTTCATCAAACAGGAGGAGGTCAGCCTCGACGGGCAAGGCACGGGTGACAAGGACGTATTCCTTCAGCGAAATTGGGATCTTCTCAAGCTCCTGCTCCACTGTCCCACCGTCCCCGCGGACGCGACATGGGGCTACACAGTGGATCGAGCCGGACTTGAGATCGACGACTTCGTGTTCGGGTATCAGAGCGTGCCTTGGTGCATCCTCCACGGCGAGATGATGGACGAGATAACAGGCATGGCGGGCATCGAGAACCACTTCCACACGACTCTAGTACCGGATGCGACAGGACTCCCCGAGGACTTGGAGCATTGGATCAGACATTTCGCGGTCATGGATTTCTTCTACAATAAGGATCTGAAGTGGAAGGCCCCGCTATCCGACGCATCGACCGCCAAGTTGAAGCTCCACTACGCCGCGGACGAGGCCATATACTACATTCAGGCGAACTACGTCCCCGCCGCCAAGGTCAGGTGACACCTAGAAACCCTTTATATAACGTACCTCCCCTTTTTTTTATTTGGATAAAACATGAGCGTACTAGATTATATAGTCGGACGAATGAAGAGAGGGGTTATCACCTTCATTGGGATGGTGTCTCTCGCTCACCGAGACTGGCCCTATCACGACCACCATTCAGATACCACGACAGTCGTGTATCAACCGTACGTGGTGGGAGAGAATAACATCCCCGGTGACGGGGATCAGTTCAAGCGGTTCGTGGCTAAGTCCACCTTGATCTTCTGCACGACGAACACCCGCGTCATTTTCAATAATTCTAATAATGTCTTTCAGACCCTTCTCGCGAATACGTGGTACGAGTTTATGACCAACATCCATCAAATGTTTTACCGTTACTCCACTGAGGCGGGATCTATCCTCATCTACGTCGAGGGTGTCCTTCCGCAGGAGGCGCGGAGGCCAGAGTGAGGAGGCCGTGAGAGTTGCCTAGAGCAAGCGGTCAAAAGTACCACTATCAGGATCACGATAGCGATGTAGTGGATGAGGCTCCACCGGTTCAGAATACATGGTATGAGGTGTTTCATGCATACGATGTTCGGCTATTATGGTGTGTTCTTGAGCAGGATAACGAAGAGAACGCCGCTAAAACCTGCGAAGTAAGGTGGACGATAGACGGAAACGTGTATTTCGCTAGCATAAGCTTGGACGACGCGACTGCCTACTTTGTCTTTCGCAACCATCTTGCAAGTGCCGGAGGCACCGCGGGGCTGTCCATGACCACAACCTTCAGAAATGCCGCGGGTTTTCCGGGCAAGAGAGGGCAAGACTGCAAGGTTGAAGTCAGGATTACCGACGTTCTGGGGACAAATCAGAGACTTCAATGCTGGTGCGTCCGCGAGACGCTAGAGCTGACCTGAGATAGTGGTGTAAAGTCATGGAGAGGCCACCTAGCGAGGACGTACCACTGTTCTCCACGCGGAGTCTCGAAGGCGAGTACACCGCGTGGGCACTGGTATGGACTCGGAACTATGGCGCGCTTGTGACGCTGAGTGGAGTTTTAGTTGATAACGAGGGAACGGTCTACGCAACGGATTTCCCTCTCCTCGACTCGTACGTAAGGACATTCTTGGGCGTGGAGACGAACACCGCGAACTATACTTACTTCCAGAGGTATGAGCTTCCCGCGGTGAGCGCGACGGGTAAATACATCATCGGGACTCCTACCGCGCTTTTTACAGAGTTCGAGGTTTGGCGCGATGGAGTTATGATCTTCAGCCGTGATACGGTCCTAGACGATCCAAACGCCGCTACAATTATGAGGGTCGCGATATCGCCCGATGGTAAGTTCGTGGCCATCGTGAATATGCACGGAGTCAGTTTTATGGATGAGATACTGATGCTCTACGAGGGTACATGAGATGGTGAGAGAGTACAAGGCCCCGAAGATGGTGTTTCAACCGAGGCGCGTCGCGGAGATACCTTTCAGGGGAACGATAGCCGCGGGATTGATGAGAACCCTCGTATCGGGAAAGATCATGTACCCTTTCAGGATCACAAAGGTTAAGATGATCTTCACCGACGACGCGAACAACTGGATCAGACACGGATGGTACACAGGCCGCACTCGGAGTCAGCCGGAGACAGGGCCGCCCACGGGAATGAACATCTTCGGGCGTGAGAGTCCCGTGGCTGATTTCATCGGGAAGGCGATCATCAGGGTCGTACCCTGTAATATCGAGTTCCCCGAGGGCGGTGAGATAATTCACTTCTACACCAACAACACAGGCCCCTACGCGTACGAGAGAAACGCGTCGTGTTCCATCGAGGCGATGTGATCGATGGCTGAAGAAACGTATGTCGGAAGATACCGCGGGTGCGATCTCTACTACTACCGTGACATCGACAAGCACGGATCGCCCTGTCTCCCTCTATTCTTCGCGGATTTGGCGACCATCAAGGAGGAGATCAACAAGATGAGGGAGGCCCCGCCTCCACCACCTCCACCACCACCTGAAGAACCGCCGGAGGAACCACCGTTTGTTCCTCCACTCGACGAGGTGGACGAGGAACCCCCACCGATAATACCTCCACCTCCACCGCCTCCTCTACCGCCTCCCGAATTTGAGATCCCCGCGCTCCCTTGGTACGCGGCATGGCTCAAGCCGGTTCTGGAGTACATCGGAGAACTCACCGAGTCCGTGGTCAACTTCGTCAGCCCCTTTTTCGCTCCCATCGGAGAGGTCGCGAACAACATCGTCGGACTCCCCGCGGCCGCGGTCAACGCGATAAAGGAGGCCGCGGGCGACATACTTGAGAGACAGCGTAACCGGGGTTCGGCTATCGCGGTGAGCACCGTCGAGGAGATCCTCGCGGGTACGCCTCAATGGATGGTGGACTTGCAGAAGGGTATCGAGGGCCTCGAAACGGGGATACTAGCTGAGTACACGAAGGCCGTCGATGTCGAGACTTACGAGGAGTCACCGCTATCGGGAGAGGCGGCGGTCGAGGCCCTTGAGACGATGAGGGGGAGCCTCATAGCCGCGGCGATAGCGAACTTTACGATCCACGCGCTGATCGAGGCCGGTAGCCTTGGACAGTTTGAGTTTATGCGGGATCTCGACTCGATGGTGGCCTCCAAGTACGGACTGAACGCCCTCATTGAAAGGGCGACGATGCTTCCCATCGAGAAGGCGATGCTGATCCCCGCAGAGCAAGAATGGTTTTCTCGACACCCGAACATGATACCGACGTACTCCGACCTGATCAACATGGTCGTCAAGGAGGTTATCGACCTCGACAGGTTCAAGGCCGAGATGCTCAAGCTAGGGTTCCGGCACGAGTGGTCACAGTTCATCTGGGACGCACACTTCAGGCCGCCCGCGTGGGAGCAACTCGTCACGGCCTACCATCGCGGGGCTATCTCAGAGGATGAGCTTATGACCCTGAAGGTTCTCGTTGACCTCGATCCGCGCTACGATGTGGTTTGGGATAACCTCATTGAGCAGATACCGGCCTACTCCGAGCTTGTCAACCAGTTAGTTAAGGAGGTCATAGACAGGGACGAGTTCCTCAAGTACATGAAGTGGTACGGATTCGACGAGAAATGGGCCACGCGGATCTGGGACGCGCACTTTCTACCGCCCGCGCTTGGAGACATCATAACGGCATGGCGACGAGGAATTATCGACGAGAAGAGAGTAGACGACCTGATGATCCTCGTTGACCTAGATCCCCGGTTCAAGGAGATATTCGACACGCGGAAGCACATCGACCCGACGATCACCCTCGCGAGGTATATGTTCGAGACAGGCGCGATAGACGAGGACAGGGTTAAAGAGATCGTCGCTCGACAGGGCTACCTCCCCGAGGACATCGACCCCATAACCGAGTTCATCGTGCGCTTTCAGGAGCGAAGGTTCAGGACGTACTATCTAAGGGCCTTAGCGACCGGCGCGGTGTACGGAGCTTACACAGGCGAGGAGGTTATCGAAGAGGTCACAGCCGTAGGCTATCGAAAAGAGGTCGGTGAGTGGATGCTCAAGACAGCAGAGGCCCGGAAGAAAACCACGGAAGCGCGACGGAAGGCTCCCGCGCCCAAGTTGTTAGGCTTGGGGGATCTCAAGAAGTCGTACGCGCGCGACCTCTTCGACGAAGATGTGTTCAGGCGCGAGCTTCTCGTACGTAACTACGAGGTCGGGGACGTTGATCTTCTGATCGGCCTGATGAACTTGGATAAGGTGACGACCGAGGCCGGGGGACGCAAGATCGCCCTGTCTCAGACTGAGCTACTTAACGCGTGGAGGTACGAGGAGGTCAACGAGGACTATGTGCGGACGGAGCTAATACTGAGGGGCTTGACTGAGGATGAGGTCAATATATTGTTAAATACGAAGAGGAAACAGTGGGGCGTAGTGGGATAATGGAATCAAGGGATCAGATGATCGTGGTGGTCGTGGGCCTAGCTTCGGTGACGGTGATGGTGTCTTACGCCCTCCACTTAGGGATCAACGGAACCGTTTTGGCTACCGCGGTCGGGACGGTGTGTTCGATAATTGGCTACGTTTTCGGTCTCAAGAAGGGGGGCGAATAGAGCCTCCACTCCTTTTTTTACCTTCAAATAATGCCGGATATAGCCGTCGCGCCGGTTCGTGTAGTCGTTAAAGACCCACTCGACGATCTGGGGGATGGGCTTGATCTCGTCGTACAGGTAGGCCGGGGAGATCCTGAGCGTCATGTCGCCCCTGAACTCGCGGATTTTCACATAGTCCGGGTTAAGGATTCCGAGGCCCGCGAGGGTATGGCAGATCCGGCACGATAGATTGTAGCCGATCCCGTTGTCGAATACGAGGTGGAAGTTCTCGCGGTCGTGGTAAAGTAGGGGCCTTCCCCATTTGTTGTGTACGAGGCGTATGCGGTCGGGTTTCGTGCTACTCGAGAGGATGATGCAGTCGCCGACTTTGGGCCACTCCCACATGATCTTTTTAGTGATGGCCCTCGCTCCGTATCGGTTCGCGTTGTCTAGGTCTAGGATCAGGTGGCGGCGCGTCGTGTACCCGATGATAGGGTATCCTCTAGGGCGAGACGACGCGGAGGACATCGTAATAATCCCATCCCAACATTCTGAGGCGCATGTGGTAGCCGCGGAGAGTCTCGAATCCCTCTTCCGCGGCGTAGGCTCGGATCGCCGCCTCTTGCTTCGCGCTCACCACTCCGTCGAGCGGCTCGGTGACCCTGAACCATCCGGCCTCGGGTTCTACCTCGTCCATTTTACTTGTAGGCCCCCACCTGTTTGAGCGCGTCCCTCTCCGTGGAGTGGATCCAAATAGTATAAGGGCTTTCAGGTTTGAAGTATTGGAAGAACTCGAAGATCAGGGCCACGATGCGGTCGTCGTAAAGTGTGTCGGATAGGATCTCGATGCGCTTGTATCCGGCCTCGTCGAGGGCCTCGTCGGTGACGACCCCGTAGAGGCTCATCTGTTGGTCGTAGCCCTTCTTGATCCACTCGCGCTTGACGCGCTTCGCGGCCCCTGATTCGTGAATCCGGCGGATCTCGTCCGCGTCGAACTCAGTCAACCAGTCCGATCTTTGTCCTCTTTCCATTCTACCAAATCCCATTCAACGAAATAGTCCCAGATGAACGCGGCGATGTCTGTACAAGTCTCGTCCTCTATCGCACCAAATACCTCGTCGGCCTCCTCTCGATCCTTTGAGTTCTCGATGAGTCTCGCGAGTACGTCCATTGCATTGAACAGAGCGACCGCTTCTTTATGTGCTATCAAGTCATCACCTCCTCCCCTGAAATTCTCACCAGTTGAGAGAGTCTTGTGCGGGTGGAGAGGCTCCGCTGAATAGTTAGTATTCTCATTTGAGAGTAATAACTATATTTGCATGTATATGATGTATACCGGGTTACTCTCAGTTGGTGAGAATTAATCAAGGCCGTGGTGGTCGGCCTCCCTTCGGTAACTCCTCGACCTTTAACGTCCACTCGTTTATGAGCTTCCATTTTTTACCGCACTCCCCACACTCAAAATAAAAGATGATGTCCCAATCCCTTTTGACAAGTACGTGATCACATACCGTGGGAGTTCCACACCGCGGACATGGTTTAGTGAGGCCACGTACGAGAGGCGAGGGATCGGTCGCCATTTCACCCCTCCTTTTTGGTGAGTCGGCCTAGCTCCCTATCGATCAGGTAGTCAACGAGGGTTTGAACCGTCTCGTATGCGGCACTCACCTCTTGTAAGTCTCTGTCGAACTCCTCCATCCACCCTATCGTGAGCGTCTCGTACTGTCGTACGCGGACGGTGCGCTTGTACTCGACGGTGAACTTCAAAGCCTATCTAGCTCCCTGCATAGCTCTTTGAGGAACCGCATGAACGCCTCGGGACACTTCTCGTACACCTCTCTGAGGAGGTCGTGAGGGCCGGGGATCGGATCACCGCCCATCATGCTTGGGCCTCCTCCTCGACTTGCACACCGATGATCTGGACACAGTTCTTCCGCCTGTGGATGGGGCAGCCTGGATGACTCTTGCTCCCCCTCCATTGGCTGACCAACCATTCGTACCCTGTCTTACGACATCGGCATCTCACGTTCCTTCCGGCCTCCCACAGCTTACTCAGCAGACCTCAGCCTCCTCGGTCACTCGTAGAACCTCCTCATTAGCTCGCGGTCGTCGGGTTCCTCCACGCGGTCGAGGGCCTTCTCTAACCGGTGTGCGATCTCGTCGAGGGCCTTCTCGTGTTCCTTGAGGATGGTGATCATGAGGTCGAGCGCGTCGATCTTCTCGGTGAAGCTCAAGGTCGATCCTCCATGACGGTCATTAAAACATAGGAGCATTTGACGTATTCAGTACACTCCTTACAGGATACGCCTTTTTTCATCTCACCGGTTTCCTTGGGGCATTCAACACCCGCTATCTGGGGAAGGCTCTTAATCTTTACACCCATCTCAGCCCTCAGTCCTCCTCTTATGTAGCTCGTCGACGATGGGCTTGATATACGCCTGAATGCTCTCAAGATCCGGTTCCTCCTCGCCGGCGGCTCTCAGCCTCGCGCGCTCCCTGTTTAGTTTCTCGATGGTGGCCTCTCTGACGAATGCGCTTACGCTGTTCCAGTATCCGACCTCTTCCGCGAATTGCTTGATGTCCCCGGTCAGGCGTTTGGGGAGGCTTATTGTAGTCCATTTCCCCATCAGCCCTCTCCCTCCTTTAGGCCCTCGGTGACGGCGAACTCTACGCCCTTCTTGAATCCCAACCAGAGAGCGGTCGCGGCTGTGTTATCAATGTGTAGCGGCTGGGTGAGCCTCAGGGCGGCTGTGGGCCACCTTCCCTTGAACTCATCCATGACCATCTTCATGAACGCGGGGTCGTCGTAGATGCTCTTGGTGCTACTCATCGACGAACAACCCTCTTTCCTGAGCTTCATCCATGATGTCAGAGATCAACAGCGCGAACTGAACCCTATCCCGCGACGTGACGTTGATAACGCCGTCGCCTTGCTTGAACTGAAGAGTCCAAAGCTCGAAGTCGTTGGGCTTGTCCTTCTCCTTGGGGATGTGTCCGATCCTCACCTTTATCGCTCCGTGGGTTCCTCTCATCCCAATGTCTACCATCTATCTCTTCACCTCTGACCTAGAGATGTCATTACCTATTATTAGCGATTGTCAACCACTGATCAATATCAGGGGTCTTGCCGCCCCTACCGGAAAACCGGCGG
>NJBO01000039.1 GCA_005223075.1 candidate division TA06 bacterium B3_TA06
ACTTCTCCGTAGCTCAGGCTACTACTCATAGGGCATTCCTCCTTTCACGTTCATTAAATCAACTATACGAGGGATGCCCTCCCATTGCAATATACCCTTCAATAGCACCCAACCCTGGTAACGAGGTACTGGACAATCTACATTATTATATTGACTAATCACGGATTTTGCGTATAAGTTAGTAAGGTAAGGAGGAGCTATGGCAAAAAAGCTTGTGCTGGTTCCAGTCCTGCTGCTAGCGTTGGCATCGGGCTGTATCCGGCAGGTATCTAACCATAAGGAGAGCGAGATGGCCGAGACAAAGGAAAAACCCAAGATCAACGTGCGCTTCATCTTTTCCCTGTGCAACGACATCGTTGCGATGAGGCATTTCTACACCGATCTCTTGGACATGGACGAGCAGGCGTTCTTTAACGAAAAGCAGTTCGGGTATCTATCCTATCCATGCGAGGGCGTTCACCTTATGTTCTTCTACTCCGGGCAGGAAGCGCCGGTGTTCAAGGATTGGGCGTGGCAGCCCGGGTACGACGGCGGCAGTCTGCACGTGACCTCCTGGGCCATCCAGATACCTGAGGAAGACTTTGCCGAAACCGTCAAGCGTCTCAAGGATGCCGGGGTCAAGACTTTTAGTGATAATCCACAGTGGCGGCAGGACAGCTACTGGGGTTTTTCTGTGATGGACCCTCAGGGCAACACGATTGAAGTCTACACCTCGCCAAAGGAAAAACCTGCATCTACGACCTGGGCCCCGGCGGGGTCGGGGAAGTAGTTCGTAAATCAGGAAGGAGACAGACTGGATGAAAGTTCTGATAACATACGCATCAAAGTACGGCTCCACCGCCGAGGTGGCGGAAAAGGTAGCCGAAATTCTGAGAAGCAAAGGGTTGGAGGTTGATTTATCCAGAGCCAAGGAGGTCACCGATATCTCGTCCTACGATGCGGTTATCTTAGGCAGTCCATTCAGGGTGTTCCGCTGGCTGCGTGAGGCACGCAAGTTCGTGAAGAGGAACCAGGATGCCCTCGCTAAGATACCGGTGGCTTGCTTTGCACTTGGCCTCAGCCTTATGGAGGATACCCAAAAGAACCGGGCACAGATGCTTAAGTGGCTTTCTCCAATAAGCGAGAGCATCAAGCCCGTTGACATCGGCCTCTTCGGCGGGAGATGGGACAAGAAGCGCGTGCCCTTCTACATGCGTATCTTCCCCATGCCCGAAGGCGACTTCCGCAGATGGGAGGAAATCGTCGCCTGGGCCGAGAAATTGGTCGCAAAACTCAAGAGCTCTAAGCGTGGATAAGATCATTCATCGTTCACTTAAGCTGAACTGCGACGTGCATCGCGCATTCGAGATGTTTACCGTAAACGAGAAGCTTCAATCATGGTTAACGGAGTTGGCGGACGTTGAGCCGCGTGTAGGCGGAAAATACGAGCTTTTCTGGAATCCGGATGATAAGCAATACGATTCTACCATCGGCTGCAAGATAACCGCGATCGAGCAGGACAGGTTCCTATCCTTTGAATGGAAAGGGCCGAAGCAGTACAATGACTTCATGAACACAGCCGATCCACTGACCCACGTTGTGGTCTTCTTTATTCCAGGTGATGGATTTACCGAGGTCCAACTCATCCACTCCGGCTGGAGAAGTTCGCCTGAGTGGGAAGAGGCACGTCAATGGTTCGAGAAGATGTGGAACGTGTGTTTTGAGGCACTGAAGAAGCAAATCAACGGCTGAATCGTGGATAGACAGATTCCTGTGGTCACGAAAAGATAAACCATCAAGTACTACTCCGAATCGGACATGAAGGATCTGCGGCTGGCGTTTGAGTCAGAGGTCCTTTCCTGGCCGCACGTTACCACCAGGTTTATGTTCGGGTGTCTGGCGTACATGGCTAAAGGCAAGTTATTCGCATTTCTTTTTGATGACAGCATTGTAATAACCCGGCTCGATGAGGCCTCAAGGGAGGCGCTTGCCGCCGAGTACGAGGCGTTTGCGTTCGAATCCAAGGGCAAGCCTGTGGGCGGTTGGATGCAGGTGGTGGTTGCGGACTGCTCTGAGCTTGAAGAGATCATGGATTACGTCCGCAAAAGCTACGAGGCCGCGCTGGCAAAGGCCTAGGAGGATCGCACGTTGTGGCTTTGGATTAGTATGGGAATATCAGGTGGATTGGTGCTGGCGTTCTTTATCAGGTAACACCTGCCGGGTATCTGTTCATCACAGCCTGGATTAGGGAGGTCAAGGAAGGTGAGGTGGCTTGACACCCTGGCATATTTAGACTATTCTCGGTAGGATGAAGTGGCAAAATGAATCGTGAAGCTCAGGCAAACTTGAGCGTTCGTGACAGGGTTTACGTAATTTCAAAAACCTACTCCTTGATCTTGCTGTATTCTGCACATCTTGCGGCTATGCCTCATCTGGACATCGATAAGCTTTACAAGAAATATCTAGATGGGGCTGTTAGAACCGGGGATCGATACGAGTTCGGTCTGGTGATGATGGAGTTCCTTGCCCATCTTGGGAATGCTCATACCCGGTACAAGGATGCCTGGATCGATGAGTATCACGGTCAACCCCTTGGCTTCTACGCTCTACCTATAGAAGGCAAGTGGATGGTCAAGCGAAGCATGATTGAGGGGTTGGAGCCTGGCGACGTCACAGTTTCCATCGATGGCGTAGACCTAGAAAAATTCTTTCGTGAAAAAAGGAGGTATATCCCGGCCTGCGGGAAGCGGCAAAAACGCCTTGGGTTGTTTTATTCCCCGCATCTTTTCCCTAAAGAGTTCAGTGTGGAGCTTGAGAACGGCAGCGAGGTTTTAATTAACAGGCAGACCCAGAAGATCACCGAACCTGAAAAGGCAACAGAGGCCAGATGGCTTAAACAAGGTAAGCTAGCATACATCAAGATACCCTCGTTTGCAGGAGGTACACAGGCAAGATTCGAAGAGGAGGCAATTCGCTACGTGAAGGAATTTTCGAATGCAAAAGCCCTGATCGTTGACGTTCGTGGGAATACAGGTGGGCAGACGCCTGAGCGGCTTATCAAAGCTCTTATGAGCAGGCCCTACCGGTGGTGGAGGCAGACGTCTCCCATAAATCTGAGCTACTTCAGAACCCAGTACGCAAAGTTAGAAAGACACGAAAGGGAGGTGGGAAAGCTGAACGAGAAGGGTAAGGCTTACAAGGACGCATATTCAGACTTTCAGTATACCCAGCTTTTAATCCTGCCTGAGGTAACACAGCTTTCCAATCCGCTGTATACCGGCCAACTTGCAGTACTGGTTGACGAGGAGTGCGGTTCTTCTTGTGAGGATTTTGTTATGATGTGCAAAGACAGCGGTAGCGCTGTTATCGTAGGGACTAGAACCGCCGGTTCCACAGGCCAGCCTTATTTTTGGGATTTCAACGAAGAGATCAAGGTATACATAGGTGCTGTAAGGGTCTACTTCCCTGACGGTTCGCCTTTCGAAGGCATAGGGATCGCGCCGGATGTTGAAGTAATCCCATCCAGCAAAGACCTCAAGGCTGGACAAGATGTGGTCTTGGAAAAGGCGTGCGAGTTGATATCTTAAGATATAGAAAAGAGAGATGTCTTGTTATGAATCAAGAGAATTATGGAGGAATAATGCATCCGGAGTTTCCAAGCTTCAAACCGATAGATCTCGAAGATCGTGATTTCATTCACGAGATACTCTGGCGTTACCAGCCCGAGATATCCAAGCTGTGTTTTGCCAACCTGTACAACTGGCGGCATCACTACTCTGTCCAGTGGTGCATGTATGAAGGCACCCTTCTTCTCCTTGCCAAATCCGCCGAGGGCGAGTTCTACGCCTTCCCGCCGGTCGCCCAGCAATCAAGAGCCGATGCGGTTCGCATGCTGCTCACCTGGCTGCGGGATGAGTGCAAATCCACCAACCCGCGCATCGAACGGGCGGACAGGCGGCTGGTGGAGGAACTGGAAGGATCACCTGACTTCTCGATAGAGCCTCAGCGCGAGCACCATGATTACATCTATCTGCGAGAAGACCTGGTGAACCTTTCAGGCCGCAAGTTTCACTCCAAAAAGAATCACCTCAACGCGTTTATGAAGAACTATCAGTTCACCTATGCTCAATTGGATGAGAGCCATGTCGCTCGGTGTCTTGAGCTTGCCGAGGCCTGGTGCATGATGCGCCGCTGCTCAGATGACATGAGCCTTATCAGCGAAAGGGAGGCGGTTAATGAGGCTCTTGCGAACTTCTCTGCGTTGAAGCTTATGGGAGGGGTGATACTAATCGAGGGCAAGACGCAGGCGTTCAGTGTGGGCGAGCTTCTCAACAAGGATACGGCTGTGGTTCATATCGAGAAGGCCAACCCTGGGATTCGCGGGCTTTACGCGGCCATCAATCAGCAGTGCGCGGAACATGCCTGGGGAGACGTCGCCTACATAAATCGTGAACAGGATCTAGGCGAGGAAGGGATTCGCAAGGCGAAGCTTTCCTATCATCCCCATCACCTGGTAGAAAACTTCATCATCAGCCTGGCGTAGCGAGGAGAGTCTCAAATGAAAGAACTGTTGCTTACCGAAGCGCGAGAAGAGGACCTCGGTTTCCTGCTCGGGATGTGGAACGCCCCCAGTGTGATGCGGTACGCGGGCTACCCTGAAGGCAGGTGCTGGTCCGAGACAGATATCCAGGCCTGGTGGGATGCGTATCTTGCAGAACGTAGGCGATCGGGCGAAGATGAAACGCAGCTCATCTTGAGAACAGGAGACGGAACCGCTATCGGTGAGTCGCACTACGGCCCGGTGTCCGAAGGCTTCGAGGTCGGCGACTGGCGAAAGCCAGAAGGTGTGAGATGCTTTATGACCGACATCAAACTCCTGCCACAGTATTGGGGAAGGGGTATAGGCACTCAAGGGATGCGGATGATCGTTGAATTTATATTTGCTAATACCCGTTGCAAGCTTTTAGTCGTTCCTCCTCACATGGATAACCCTCCGGCGTTCCGGGTATACGAGAAGGCAGGTTTTTTGCTAACCGGCATTGAGGCCTGGGAAGGCCACGAGATGATGGAACTTACAAGGGATAGATTCAAGGAGCTTTATAGCGGTTAAGGGACTGACAGATCTTGGACTAAGATTTCAAGAGGCGTCCATCCCTGAGGTCTTTGCCGTGTCCAGAAGCTGGTTCTTTTCAAGTAACCCCTTGACAAAAAAGCATCTAAGGGTATATTCAATAAACACGAAGGAGGATAGATGCCTTTAATCCAGGTAGACGGCCCGCCGATTGATATCGAGAAGAAAAGGCGGCTGGTCAAAGAACTAACTGACGTCGCGGTCAAGATTTACGAGATAGAGCACATCGTTGTATTGATCCGGGAGAATCAACCAGAAAATGTAGGCTCCAACGGCGAACTGATTGCCGATAAGCAGCGAACCGCAGATTGAAACTCGTTTCACTCGTTTCCCTTCGAGCTCCCTGCGGTCGTTCTTCTTCGGTGACGCAGATTTTGATCCCCCTGTGTCCCCCTTAATAAGAATCCCTCCGGCCTTCGGCCACCTCCCTTGATAAGGGAGGCCTCTCAAAGCCCCCCTTTTTAAGGGGGGTAGGGGGGATTATGGAGTGCAACGAGCGCCTCGTTGCTATAACCTCAATAAATAGACAAGCCTCCCTGATCTACCTTGATGGGGGGTAGGGGGAGGGTGAGAGAAACATCAGCTTGCATATGTATCCTCAATCATAGACTTGACAAAATTGGATATCGGAGTATATTCAGGTGAACCATAAAACCAAAGGAGGGCGACATGCCTGGAGTATGGGTCAGGAGACAAGACAGCGATACATGGCACTGGTGCAAAAACTGTCATCTCTATCCTACAGGTTCAGATGTAGTGAAGAGCTATAAGAAACCTACCTCGTATGAACTATGCAATCATTGTCAGGCCAAAGAAAAAGCAGGCAACTGTAGCGAATAAAATCGTAGGGGCCGACCTCAGCGTACCCCTAGAGGGCACTAGGTCGGCCCCCGAACAAGACAAAACTTACAAGGAGGCGAAATGCCTGACATCAATGCTGAAGAGCTACTCGAAAAAGCATGGGATGAATTTCGTAGGGATTACGATGAAAGGGTGCGCGAATATTCTGAGTCTCTAGGCAGGGAAGATGAAGAAAAGGCTAAGAAGGAGCACTGGATATTATGGAATGAAGCTGATTTGATGGTTCAACTTGGAAGGTATACGTACGACCATTTAGCCAGGAACTCACCTTCGGCAGTTGAAATGCACTTTGAGAAGAACTTAACTCGTGCTAACTTTGAAGGTTACGATTTCGAGGGAAGTCTAGATGAGTTAAAGAAAAGACTTAAGCGAAAGCAAGGACCAAAAGTAGATTTAATAATCGTTCAGGAAAACAGTCTAGGTCGGTTTTTATTGTGTGCTGAAGCAAAGTTCTTTCATTGCTCAGAAGAATCTATCTCACGTGGAAAGAGAACTGCAAAGACCGCAATCGAGAAGGACATTGAAACATTAGTGGCAATAAGAGACCTGGGAATAGCCGAAAGGGTGATTTTCATACTGTTTGATGACTATTATTGGATTCGCAATGAAGACATTGAGAGTTTTGTTGAGAATGCCTGCAAAGAACATAAAATCATCCCATTGATGCACAATTCGAAAGCAAAAGTCGAACCTTGGAAATAACTAGTAATCGGGCCGACTTAAAGGTCGGCCCCTACGTTTAATCTGTGTAATCTGCGGTTTTCAATGCTCCTTTTCTCCTGACGGAGAACGCTTGCGGCCTTTACGAGTAACGTAAAGGCAACGATCGCAGGGGGCTTCGCCTCAATCACCCCTCCCTTGACGGGAGGGGGTAGGGGGAGGGTGAAAACAAGGAATCACCCCCTCCTTTATCCTCCCCCGTCGAGGGGGAGGTTGTAACTTAAAGAAGGGGCTAGCGCCCCTTCTTAATCTGCGCTAATCTGCGTAATCTGCGGTTAGTTCCCTACTTATTATCTATCTGTGCCCTTTGCAGCTTGCCGGAGTAGTCAATGTACACCGTCTTCATCTCCGTAAAGATCTCGTACGCGGTCCAGCCGCCTTCTCTATGCCCGTTGCCGGTTTCCTTCACGCCGCCGAAGGGCAGGTGGCACTCCGCGCCGATGGTTGGGCCGTTCACGTAGGTTATGCCCGCCTCGATGCGCTCTATCGCCCGCATGGCGTTATTCACGTCCTGGGTGTAAATCGAGGACGAAAGCCCGTAAACCGTACCGTTCAGAACCTCAATCGCCTCGTCAAGGTCTTTGACCGTGATCACCGAAAGCACCGGCCCGAAGATCTCCTCCTGGGCGATGCGCATCTCAGGCTTTACCTTATCAAAAATCGTGGGCTCGAAGAAGAAGCCCTTGGCGTAATCGCCCTCGGTGAGGGCATGTCCGCCGCAGACCAGTTCGGCCTTGTCTTCCTCAAGACCGATCTTCACGTAGCTTGCCACGGTCTCCTGCTGAGTCTTGGACACCAGTGGACCCATCTCGACCGACTCGTCCAGACCGTTGCCGACCTTGAGCGCCTTGGCGCGCTTGACCAGCTCGGCCAGGAACTCCTCGTGCACGCCTTCCTGCACAATGATCCTCGAGGTCGCGGTGCAGCGCTGACCGGTGGTGCCGAACGCGCCCCACAGAACGCCGTCCAACGCAAGTTCGAGGTTTGCATCGTCCATCACGATCTGGCCGTTCTTGCCGCCCAGCTCCAGCGAACACCGCTTCAGGGTCTTGCCGGTCACCTCGCCGATGCGCTTGCCGACCTCCGACGAACCGGTGAAGCTGATGCCCTTGACGTCCGGGTGGTTAATGAGGTGTTCGCCAACCACACGGCCCGATCCCGTAACGTAGTTGATAACGCCTTTTGGGATGTCGGCGGAGTCAAGAATCTCCATGAGCTTTGCGGTGCAGGCAGGAGTGTCGGTGGCCGGTTTGATAACTATCGTATTACCGGTGGTTATGGCAGGGAACGTCTTCCAGGTGGGGATGGCGATGGGGAAGTTCCACGGGGTAATCAGTCCCCACACGCCCATGGGACGGTGGATAACGTAGGCCGCCTTGTTGCGCAGCTCGGAGGGGACGGTTTGGCCGTGCATGCGGCGTCCCTCGCCTGCGGCGAAGTCGGCGGTGTCTATACCTTCCTGCATGTCGCCCCGGGTTTCGGCAATCACCTTGCCCATCTCACGGGTCATGAGCCGGGATATTTCCTCCTTGCGTTCGCGTAACTTATTGGCAACGCTATACATATAATCCGCGCGCTCCGGGGCCGGGGTGTCGCGCCAGGCAGGATAGGCGGCCTGGGCTGCTCTAACTGCCGCATCTACGTCATCTTGTGAAGATAGCTGAAAGGTCCCCACCAGGTCGGATGTATCCGCCGGATTCCTGTTCTCGAAAGTCTTATTTGACTTGGACTTAACCCATTCTCCCCCGATAAAATTCTTGTACTCTTCGGCCATGTTTTACCTCCGGTTTTTGGTTAATTCTATGCGCGGGAGAGGCAAAAGTCAACCCGTAACACTCAAAAAAAGCTGGACAAAAGCTGGACAAAAGGTGGTCAAAAGATGGTCAAAAGATGGACAAAATCGCGCTGACGCGCGCATTGCAAATATCAAATATCAAATTGCAAAATGCAAAATGGAAGGGGAAGCTCACAGCTCACGGCTAACAGCTGACGGCTCACGGCGAACAGCGAACGGCTCACAGCTCACGGCTTACAGCTGACGGCAGGGGCGCGACTTCGTCGCGATTGCAGATTGAAGATTGGAAGATTAGAAGATTACAGATTACAGATTGGAAGATTGAAGATTGGAAGATTACTCTGCAAGCATCGTCCTTAAAGGTCTTTCGTCCTTCCGGCCTCCGGGCTCCAGTCCTCAGAATGAGGGATAGGAGGAGTGTTATGAGATCCTTACGTCGTATGCCTCCTTCGGAGACAATACTCC
>NJBO01000040.1 GCA_005223075.1 candidate division TA06 bacterium B3_TA06
CCTGAGATAAAGAAGCTACCCGGCCCAAAGTTCGAGGCCCTTATCAAGAAAGACGAAAAATACATCTCACCATCATACACACGCGACGGAATCTATTCGGTAGCCGCCGAACGCGGCCAGGGGGTAAATATATGGGACGTGGACGGCAACCGCTTTCTTGACTTTGCCGCAGGGATCGCGGTATGTGCCACCGGGCACTGCCATCCCAAGGTTGTTGCCGCGATTCGCGATCAGGCATCCAAGCTCATGCACATGTCGGGCACCGACTTCTATTATCCACCGCAGGTCAATCTTGCAGAGAAGCTTGCGGTAATTACCCCAGGCTCACCCAACAAGAAGGTCTTCTTCTCAAACTCAGGTGCAGAGGCGGTTGAGGCCGCGATGAAGCTTTCACGCTACCATACAAAGCGTCCCTACTGGCTGGCATACTACGGCGCGTTCCACGGCCGCACGTTCGGTGCACTTTCCCTGACATCCTCCAAGGCGGTTCAGCGCGAGCGCTTCGCCCCATTGGTTCCGCAGGTTATCCACGTTCCATATCCCAATTGCTACCGCTGCGTGTTTCACGAGACCTATCCTTCCTGTGATCTGGAGTGTTTGCACTACATCGAGGAGGTGGTGTTCAAGCGCGAGGTTCCTGCAGAGGAGGTGGCCGCGTTCTTTACCGAGCCTATCCAGGGCGAGGGCGGGTACAACGTTCCGCCCGAAGGCTACATGAAGGCGCTCAAGGCTCTGACCGAGAAGTACGGGATTTTGTTCATTGACGACGAGATTCAGGCAGGGATGGGTCGCACCGGCAAGATGTTTGCCATTGAGCACGACGGGGTTCTGCCTGACATCGTGACCCTTGCCAAGGGGATCGCCTCTGGTATGCCTCTGGGTGCCACGGTTGCCGCCTCCTCCATCATGGACTGGAAGCCTGGGGCGCACGCCTCAACGTTCGGCGGAAACCCGATCTCCTGCCGCGCCGCACTTGCCACCATCGAGCTGCTGGAGGAAGGACTTGTCGAGAACGCGGCAAAGGTCGGCGCCTACTTCAAAGAGAAGCTGGAAACCCTGGCTCAATCATGGGATAATCTGGATCACGCCCGTGGCCGAGGCCTGATGCTGGCGATAGACGTGGTTAAGTCTAAAGAAACCAAGGAACCTTGGCCCCAGAAGCGGCAGGCGTTAACGCGTCAGGCGTTCATGCGCGGGCTTATTATCCTTGGTTGCGGAGCATCGGGCATCCGGTTCATCCCGCCGCTGGTGGTCACCAAGGAGGATGTGGATACCGCGCTTTCCATACTCGAAGATGCCCTGAAAGAGGTATTCAAGAGGTAAGCGGGCTTATAAAACCGCAGATTTCGCAGATTATTTGAGATTAGTGTAGCACAGGCTTAGCATGCCCCCTTGGGTACTCCAGCCTGTGTTGATGTCCTGTGTTGATGTAATGAACAGCCTAAGAGACTGTTCCACAGTGCTTCCTTATGGAGTGCAATGACCGTGTCATTGCGCAACGAGACGTTCGTTGCACTCTAGAAGAAGGGGCTGACGTTGATACACAATCTGTCTGCTTTGCGTAAGCTCAGACCGGGAATATTGTGTAGATTGTGAAGTTTAGTCCTTGAGTTTTTGACGTATTGTCATGCACCTTGACGCGTGGCGTACTTAACCTATAATCACATATTGGGAGAAGTGGGCGAACTGCTATAGCAAGTGTTGTTCCCTTGTCGAAAATGCAGAAGGAAGATGTGTGGGACAGTCCGTTTGGGCAAGATTCTTGCAGGTGTGAGTATCTTGCGGGTAGAAACGGTTGTATAATAGCGTTTAAACCTTTAAGGAGGAGCAATGGCGACTCAAAGACCCAAAGGGCAAGACATCATCAGCTCGCTGAAAACCCTGGGATTCAGCGTATCCAGCGAAGAAAGCAACATGACCATTCTCACAATGGGTGAGCACGAGCTGAGCATTCCCCACGGCTCGCTTACCGATCAATCAGAAACCGAGCTTCGCCGCAAGCTTAACCCCATCTTCACCAAGCACGAAAGCAAGATCAGCGCGTCTTCTGATAAAACACTGCAGTGGGTAAGAGACTGGCTGAGAGAATTCAGCAGGTAATCTAAGCTTACACCAAAGGCCGCCAAAATTGGCGGCCTTCTTATAATCCGTGTAATCCGCGTTCCGAAGGAGAACGACTGCAAGGAGTTCTACCGAAGGGAAACGAGTGAAACGAGTTTCAATCTGCGGTTTTAAATGCTCCTTTATGCCTTCTGCAAAAAGATCGCAGGGGATAAATGGGGGTTGTGGGGAAGTTTTTCAGATTTTTTTCCGATCTTTTCTCCGAAGGAGTAGGGGCCGACCTTGAGGTCGGCCCGCATAATTAAACGGGCCGGTTTGAAAACCGGCCCCTACGTTTAAGCGGTGAAATCTGCGGTTAGTTTCAGGGGTGTTACTTTTGTATCCCGTGCTGAAGCAGGTCGAACAGGAAGCTTGCATCTGATTTCTTGGACGTACCAGGCATCTGTGGCTCGAAGATTACAAAGAGGGTGGAAGCCAAAACGATCACGTGCGCTGTGCGTCGTGGATCGGAGACACGGAACTCGTCAGAGGCGATGCCCTCCAGGATTATCTTTTCAACGAAGTCCACGCTGGCCAGATAGGACTCTATGTTCAACGGATGCCCGGCCCAGCTTTTGTAAAGGCCAGGGGATTGGATAAAGCTCTGGGTAAGAATGGGGGTGGCTCGCAGAAACTCCTCGGTGACGGACAGGTAAGTGGAAAGTTTCTCGACGGCCGTCTTAAGTCCCTTGATCCGTTCCATATAGATACTATACCAGTCACGCCTCAAATAGATGATCACGGCGAAGAACAGGGTCTGTTTGCGGTCAAAATACTTGTAGAATGTTGGCTTGGATATACCGGCGTCGGCGCATATCTCTCCAATGGATGACTTACGAACCCCATATTGCTTGAAGTGCTTCTCGCCCGCCTTAAGGATCTTTTCGACTCTAGCGTCAGTAGGATTAATAAGTTCGCTGTAGCTAAGCAATTACTTCTCCCGTTGATGAATTTACAAGATGCGCTGTATGGTAATAAGACGAATCCCACTCCAAAACCGTTGCAAAAAACCCCGGTGAGTTATAGATGAGAAATCGCTGTCTCTTAAGGACTTACGAGTTTGCTGGTAAATGTTTTACTAGTAAAAAACCTGTTGGGGTAGCTATTTCCCTTCACGGAACGGAAGGAATAGCATGAGTGCAGCTACCCCAAGCATAAACACCCCGGAAAGCAGGGTGAAGCGAAAGCTAAAGCCGAGTGTTATCTCAAAGAATCCCAGGGAGGTGGTGAAGCGAGGAACCCCTACATCTATCCCGTTAACAAGCAAGCCCTTGAGCCATGGAGCCTTAATGATCGGCTCAATGGCGGATGAACAGGCGGTGCCCAGAAGAATGCCCAGCAGCGCTCCCCAGAGTGCTCCCCAGAGCCTGCTTTTTAGAGACCGCCTTTTCCTCATCCGCTGATCTTAGCCGTTTCGGAGGTCTTGTCAATCCCAAGGTGTGGAAGTATCGAGCGAACCGCGGCTCCGATCAATGCGCCTGAGACGGTTCCGAGCACCACAAGTATTGGGGCGAGGTAGAAGATCGTGACACTCTGAACCACGATAAGATAGGCGATTGCAAGCTGGAAGAGGTTGTGCGAGACCGCTCCTGCAACGCTCACACCCACAGGACCAAACCAGCGGCCCAAGAGCCTCTTAACCCCAACCATGATCCAGTATGAAGGCACACCCGCCCCCAGAGCAAACAGGAAGAAGGGACTCAAGAAACGGCCTGAGAGGAGCGAACCGATCACCACCTTTATGAGAAGCACAAAGAAACCGTCAACAGGGGAGAGCATGTATAGAGCCAGAAGCACCCCGATGTTGCCCACCCCGATTCGCAGCCAGGGGATGGGAAGCGGTATCAGGTTCTCAACCGTGTATAAAGCCACCGAAAGCCCTGCCAGGAGCGCCAGATTTTGTTGCCTCGGGGTAAGGCCCCCCGTTTTCTTGGTATTGTACCTGAAGTCTCCTGGAGGTGTTTGTGAGGAGGGCTCTGAGGAGGGCGAGGAGGGCTTAGTAGGTGATGGCATCAAGCTTGCTTTTGCCTTGGATGCTTATAACGATCCGGTTGGGCAGACAGATAATCGTTTCGCCCGGTTTCGAGATCTTTCCCTGCCTGATGCAGAGCTTTTGGGGGCAGCTTGCCTTTGTGACCCAGACCTTCTTATCTTCGATGCGGACCTCGGTTTCTCCCAGGGGTCCGGGGATAACGAGGGAGGTATCTTTTAAAGCGATTTCGAACTTTTCATCCGAAGTTCCTATTTTTATAGCACTTGGGGAATTTTGATCCTTGAGAAAGCGAATCGCAAGCCAGCTTCCTGCACCCAGGATAACAAGGATTAAGATGAGGATTACGTCACCGCGCCTCAGCCAGCCTTTCACAGGACTATATCAACCTCGCGGCCGCAGG
Source organism: candidate division TA06 bacterium B3_TA06 (assembly GCA_005223075.1). Classification (NCBI taxonomy): domain Bacteria; species candidate division TA06 bacterium B3_TA06. The sequence continues at coordinate 4,494 of NJBO01000040.1, forward strand.
CAGCACATCGGTTTCCTTCGGTTTTTCCTATCTCGACCCCGTAGCCCATACGTCTGACAAGCAGGGCTCCGCAGTCCGGACACAGGGTGTTTTGCCCTTTCACAAGGATCAGATTGCCGAGATAGACGTAAGGCAGGCGAGCGTGGGTTTGTTCATAGGCCCGCAGCATGGTCTTGACCGGTGTCGGTGGGACGTTGTAGGAGCCATGAGGAAAGAAACGCGAGATGTGCAAAGGGATGGTAGGATCAAGGTCCTCTATGAACGAGACTACCTCATCTATCTCTGCCGGCGAGTCATTGACCTCAGGTATCAAGAGGTTGGTCACCTCCACGTGCACCCCGGCCTCATGCAGCATACGGATTGTCCGAAGGGTGCTTTCCTTATCGCCCCTCACCACCTCGCGGTAGAAACGTTCATCCCCTTTAAGGTCGACGTTTGCGGCATCGAGATGGGAAAGCAGCGCCTCAAGCGGTTCCTCGTCAATCGTGCCGTTGGTGACGATCACGTTGTAGAGTCCGGCCTCATGCGCGGCCTTGCTTGCGTCCAGAAGATACTCATACCATACCAGTGGTTCGGTATATGTGTAGGCGATCCCCTTGGAGGCGTGCTCAATCGCCATCTTGACAAGTTCCTCCGGGGTTGCCTGTCTGGAGCGTGTGCGATGTCGGGCGATCTCGGCGTTCTGGCAGAAGGGGCAGGCCAGGTTGCAGCCGTTTGCCGCTACCGAAAGTATCGCCTCCCCTGGATGAAAGTGATACAGCGGCTTCTTTTCAATCGGATCAAGATGTGCGGCTACCAGTTCACCGTAGGTTTCGGCTACAAGCGTTCCTTTCACGTTACGCCGCACAAGGCAGAATCCGGTCTGGCCCTCCTTTAAGGTGCATTCATGGAAACACAGTTTGCAGCGAACTGTGTTATCCTTGAGCTTCTCGTAAAATAAAGCTTCTTTCATCTCTCCTTAAGCTCCGGGAATCCTTTGGTGGTTAATATGTTTTTATCTTCTAAAACAATCGAGCCCTCAAATCCCTCAAGCCCCTCAAGCAGGGTGATTCCTTCCTCGCCCAGCACGAATAGGGCTGTGGCCCAGGCGTCTGCTTGAGTTGCTGTGGGTGCCAGAACGGTGGCAGAAATTACACCTCGAGCAGGCATCCCGGTCGCAGGGTCCATAAGATGATGGTAGCGAATTCCGTCAACCTCAAAGTAGTTCTCGTAATCACCTGAGGTGGCGATAGCCCCTGAATCCACTCTTATTACGCCGATAGTCTCGTTCGGGTTAGCTGAGCGGGGGTGACGTATCCCGATGCTCCACTTCGTCTTGGCTTTCGCGAATGTCAGAGCAAACCAGCCTATCCTGCGTTTGCCGAAACAGAAGATATCCCCGCCAGCGTCCACTATTCCTCTCTCGATGCCTTGTTCCCTAAGAACCTTTACCGCCCTGTCCACCGCATATCCCTTAGCTATTCCTCCTAAATCCATACCCCAACCGGTTACTACGTAACCGGCCGGGGACCCCGCCCGTAACACCAGTAACACACCTTGCATCCGTTCCGGGTCGAATCTTACAGTGTCACCTTTAATCGTTACCATCCGGTAGTCAACGAACTCAAGTACCTCCTCTATCTCTTCTTTCGGAGGTAGCTTGGGGTCATACTGGGTTGAGTCGTAAAAACCCCAAAGCTCAAGCAAAGGGAAGACGGTTGGATCGAACGCTCCTCCGCTCTTTGCCGATACCTCAAGGGCTACCTCGATCAGCCCGGCCAACTCGGCCGAGACTATCTTGCCCTCCTGGTTGAGCTGATATACCGCACTCCGGGTGGAAAAGATGCTGGTCAGGCTGTCGATGCGATCTATCTCTCGAAACGCGGCGTTCACCGCGCCTTTCAGCAGGGAGTCAGGCTCGCCCCAGGCCTTTATGGTCACGTAGGTCCCCAGGGCAAATCTGGTCTCCTCGAAAACTATTTCGGGGCCGCATCTTGTAAAAAATAACAGTGCCAGTACCGGAATCAATCGACGCATCCATGATGATACACCCCCGGCTTCTCCTGTCAACAATCAGGGTAAGAATAGGGTTTTAAGGTGGAGTTATAACTTTTGTTCAAGGGTTGACTTTTTGTATAATCCGAACCCGGATGTTATTGAAAACCCATCAGCTAAGTCCTTAAATTCCTGAATGTTATGGGATAAGACCTTGGCATAGAAATTGCTATATGCTGATACGGACTTAAAAAACTGCTCGCTTATGGAGGTGAAAAATTGGAGCCCTTCTGTTCTGATCTCAGTTCCTGTGACTGGCTTCATGACGATAAGGTAGTCGAGCGTCTGTTCCATGCTTCCAGGATTTCCAGTGTAGCATCCAAGATAGGCTTCCAGAAGAGACTTGACAAAGCATCAAACCTTCTTAGAATCAATTTACGCTTGATAATGTAGCATTCACTAGGGATTTCTAAAAGAGCACACACAAGTGATATGGGAGAGGGTGGGTTAGGAATGAGTTGAGTGTAAAACGTCAAATCAAAGGAGGCGTGTAATGCGTAAAACCCTGGTTATCATTGTTTTTTTAGTGCTGGCTGCGGTTCGGGTGTTAGGCCAGTGGCACTGGGATGTGAGGATCTCAGTAACAGACTCTGCTTCCTATACAAGTCGAAGCGGCGGCTGGGGTATAGGAGCCAACGAGACGGATGTTCACATCGTGTGGTATGACAGGAGTTTTCTTCCTTCTACCGTCCGTTACGGGTGTTTTTCCATAGGCGGTGGTTTAGGACCGGTACCGTCGAGCATAAACTCGGACTACGGCTGTGACCCTGTTCTGTCTGTATCCGATACCAATGCCCACATTGACTGGTGTGTTAATTCTCTCTACTTCCGTGAGGTCGCCGGTATGGAATTGAAGCCCATCTTAGAGCACGGTTGGCCCGGCACATCGAACGTTTATCCGGCCATAGCAGACGATGCCTCAGGCAACACCCACTGTGTCTTCAGCTACTCCGACGAGTCTCGAGGATACTGCCTGGCCTACCAGCGCCGCGAAGCCGGAGGAGCCTTCTCCCAACCGGTAGAGATAATTGGTCCTCCAGATGGCTCTTACGGCTTACCGTACTACCCTACTATCTGCATCGGCCCGGATGGCAATATACACGCGGCCTGGATCCAGTCCTGGAAAGGCAACATCGGATACGGGACGAGCGCTGATGGTTCAAACTGGACCGTCTCCGATATACCGAACACCAACTGTAATCCT
>NJBO01000041.1 GCA_005223075.1 candidate division TA06 bacterium B3_TA06
AAAAGATCGCAGAACAGGGATTTAGATTTAATACCCCTAATCGGGGTCCCCGCTGGGGAACGAAGTTACCCCGTGGGGTGAGAAACTCACCCCCACCCTAACCCTCCCCCATCAAGGGGGAGGATAAAATGCTCCTTTTCGCTTTCGCGAAAAGATCGCAGGGATGGCATCCGTGGGTGCCGATCTTGATGCCCTGTGGGTTCCCGCGCGGATGCGCTTGTACCCCATTAGGGTGAAGCAGACGTGTGGGGTGTCAAAACAGCTTGATAGCGATAACCAAACCGAGGAAAACGATGGAGACCATGGACATGAGCTTTATGAGGATGTTCAAGGCCGGGCCTGCCGCGTCCTTAAAGGGATCGCCCACGGTATCTCCGACCACTCCGGCCTTGTGGGCCTCCGAGCCCTTGCCCCCGTAGTGCCCTGCCTCAATGAACTTCTTCGCGTTGTCCCATGCCCCGCCTGCGTTGGCCATGAAGATCGCCATAGCAAAACCGGTGGCAATGGCTCCCACCAGGAGACCCACAGCACCTTCAAGTCCGATGATTATTCCCACTACAACGGGTGCGAGGATCGCGGAGAGCGCAGGCAGGATCATCTTCTTCTGAGCGGAAACGGTGCAGATACGCACAGTCTCTGCGTAGTTCGGCTTGGCCGTGCCCTCCATAAGCCCCTTGATGGTGGCGAACTGATGGCGCACGTTCTTTACTACCGACTGCGCCGTACCCCCTATGGCACGCATGATTAGTGCCGCGATAAGGAATACAAGCATGGCACCGAGGAAGATGCCAACCAAAAGACGCGGGTTGGTAAGGGAAAGATCCAGACTGGTGCCGCGCAGGATAATCTCGTCACGGTATGCCACCACCAGCGCCAACGCGGTGAGCGCGGCCGAGCCGATCGCGAACCCCTTACCGGTAGCCGCGGTGGTGTTGCCGAGCGCATCAAGCGCATCGGTGCGTTTACGGACTATGGCCTTGAGTCCTGCCATCTGGGCGTTTCCACCCGCGTTATCGGCCACCGGTCCGTAGGCATCGGTGGCAAGGGTGATACCCAGGGTGGAGAGCATCCCTACTGCAGCGATACCCACGCCGTAAAGACCATGATTGAAACTCGCCGCTCCGCCAGCGAAGAAGAAGGCACCAAGAACCGCTGCTGCCACCACCAGCACGGATGGTGCGGCAGAGATCATACCTACCGAAAGCCCCTCGATTATCACCGTGGCCGGGCCGGTCTCAGCTGCACGTGAGATGCCCCGCGTTGGCCGATAGTTAACGGAGGTGAAGTACTCGCTGAGGACCCCTAACAACACACCGGCAACCAGTCCGGTGAGCACGGAGAAATAAATACCTATGCCCTCTACACCAAGAACAAAACGCACGACAAAGAACGCTCCCACCGCAGCAATAAAGGCAGCCCCCCAAGTTCCCCTGCGCAACGCCCACAAAAGCGCGCTCTGCTCAGCGCGTTCACCGCTACGAATAAGAAAAAACCCAATAATTGAAGACCCTAACCCTACAGCTGCAATAAGTACTGGCAAAAGTACCATCTTCAGACTCATATCCGCTTTGAACCAGGCAGGCAGGGCTGCCGCAGCGGCCGCGGCAAGCGCCATGGTGGCAATAAGAGAGGCGTAGTAGGATTCGTAAAGATCAGCACCCATTCCGGCCACGTCACCCACGTTATCACCCACGTTATCGGCGATCACCGCAGGGTTGCGGGGATCGTCCTCAGGGATGCCTACCTCGACCTTGCCGACAAGGTCTGCCCCCACGTCAGCAGCCTTGGTGAATATTCCACCTCCCACCCTGGCAAACAATGCATAAAAGCTTGCACCCATCCCGAAGTTAAGCATCGTAGAAGTAATTATGGGCAGCCGCTCGACCACAGGCTTCGCCTTATAGATCTGGTTAAGCACGATATACCAGATGGAAAGATCCAACAGAGCCAATCCAACCACCACAAGCCCCATCACCATCCCGGAGCTGAACGCAACGCGCAAGCCGGAGTTGAGGCTTTCGCGAGCGGCGTGGGTCGTCCGCGCCGAGGAGGCGGTAGCCACCTTGAGACCGATGAATCCTGCAAGTGCCGAGAAGAAACCACCTGTCAGAAACGCGAAAGGCACAGGTTTGGGGAGAAGATCGAAGACGAACGCCAGAACGCACAAAACCGCAAATATAATCCCGAAGAAGATCGCTACGACACCGTACTGACGTTTGATGTAAGCCGCCGCACCCTCACGTACCGCCTGGGCGATAGCCTTCATCGCAGGGGTTCCTTCCTTGCGCCTCAGGATACCAACTACCAGTATACAGGCAAAACCCAGGGCTATAATTGCTCCCACAGGTGCGGTCAGGAACAAAAGCTGCATCTTCTACTTCTCCTTGCTTAACTATCCAAGAATTGAGCGGTTAAACCATCAGTCTACTCCGCCTCTCCGGCTTGTCAAGATAGTTAGTAGGCTATAAGTAAGCTTCAACTAAGGCCTTAAGCACCTTGACAACTCCACCTGGACGTATAAAGTTCTAGTAAGCGGAAGGAGGATGATATGACCAAGATTCTTTTACTCATCGTCTTGATCTCAGGAAGTGATCTAAGCGAAAGCCTGCGGCCGTCTCTCTTTTCCGTGGATGGGGTGGGTGTTCAGGCGGGTGCGGGCTGGTGCGTAGGTTATCCCATGGTGCCCTCGTTCGAGGCCTCGGTGCTGCAGATACGTTCATACTGGGGACAAAAGCTCGCGTTCTCGCTTGGTGCAGAACTTGCGCACGGCCACGTGGCAGGAGGGGTACAGCAGGGAAAGATATACGCTGTCCTGCCGTTACTTGAGATACTCACTCCCCAGATAGGCCTGGGTGTCTTCGGTGGCACGAACCCCATACTACCATACAAATCAGGTAGGGTTGAGCACCTCACCCCTCTCGTAAAGCTTTCCAGCGGCGTGAGTATCCTGAACCTGAGCCCGGACAACCCGCTTCTTTGCTCCACCCTGCGGTCGGAGTTGAGCCTGGAGCTTAACCGGATACTCTGGGTTCAATTCACGCATCGCTGGCTGCCCTACTACTCCGGCGAAAGAAAGTGGGGGCGTTCATTATACAACCATTCGTTTCATCTAGGCTTATGCCTTACCCTGGGTGCGCGTGATGTCCGCAGGTTCAAAGAGGTAAAGGAAAGGAGGATTAGATGGGAAAAATGAATTTTGCTAATCCCGGGGCCCCCGCGAGGGAACGAAGCACCGTCGTGTGGTAAAAAATAAAGGCCGGGCTGCACCCGGCCTTTTAATCTTTTTGGAGTCTCCGTATCGGGGTCCCCGAGAAGTTACAAAGTAACTTCTTGGGGTGATATTAGTATCCGCCGTATCCGCCGCCTGGCGGCATGCCAGGCATTTCGGGCTTCTCCTCGGGCTTCTCGACCACCGCGGCCTCGGTGGTGACGAGTAGACCGGCTATGGAGGCAGCGTTCTGAAGTGCGGAACGAACGACCTTTGTCGGATCGATAACGCCGGACTTTACCAGATCCTCATAGGCAAGCTTCTCAACGTTGAAGCCGAAGTTGGGGTCCTCGGATGCCTTGACCCTCTCCACCACGATTGAGCCGTCCAGACCGGCATTTACCACCAGCTGGCGAAGCGGCATCTCAAGCACCTTACGGACGATATCCACGCCGGTCTTCTCGTCGGCCTTGGCCTTGGAGCGGGCGCTGTCCAGCACGTTGGAGGCGCGAAGCAGTGCAACTCCGCCGCCGGGCACAATGCCCTCCTCGACCGCCGCACGAGCGGTGTGAAGGGCGTCCTCCATGCGTGCCTTGCGCTCCTTCATCTCGATCTCGGTGGCGGCACCCACGTTGATGACCGCAACACCGCCTGCGAGCTTGGCAAGACGCTCCTCGAGCTTCTCGCGGTCGTAGTCAGAGGTGGTATCTTCTATCCGGCGCTTGATCTGCTCGATGCGCGCCTGGATATCCCCGCGCTTGCCAGCGCCCTCAACGATGGTGGTATCTTCCTTATCAATGGTAATACGCTTGGCCTTACCCAAATCAGAGACCTGGACGTTCTCAAGCTTGATGCCCACGTCCTCTGAGATTAGGCGACCTGCGGTAAGAACGGCTATATCCTCGAGCATTGCACGGCGGCGCTCACCGTAGCCCGGAGCCTTGACCGCGCAGACGTTCAAAGTGCCGCGAAGCTTGTTCACCACGAGCGTGGCTAAAGCCTCGCCCTCAACGTCCTCGGCGATGATCAACAGAGGCTTACCTGACTGGGCGGTCTTTTCAAGAAGCGGCAGAAGCTCGCGAGCGCTAGATATCTTCTTCTCGTAGAGGAACACGTAGGCATCCTCAAGCACGGCCTGCATGTGCTCCTGTTCGGTGATGAAGTAGGGGGAGAGGTAGCCGCGGTCAAACTGCATACCCTCGACCAGCTCGAGTGTGGTCTCCATGGATTTGGCTTCCTCGACGGTGATTACGCCGTCCTTGCCCACCTTCTCCATGGCGTCGGCGATCATCTCGCCTATCTTGCGGTCGTTGTTCGCAGAGATTGAAGCCACCTGCGCGATCTCGGTGCGGCTCTCGGGCTTCTTGCTCATCTTCTCGAGCTCGGCCACGATAGCATCCACGGCCATGTCTATGCCGCGCTTGAGTGCCATGGCGTTAGCACCTGCGGTAACGTTCTTCAGACCCTCACGGTAGATGTGCTCGGCCAAAAGCGTTGCGGTGGTGGTGCCGTCACCGGCCACGTCAGAGGTCTTGGACGCGACCTCCTTGACCATCTGCGCGCCCAGGTTTTCGAACTTATCCTCAAGCTCGATCTCCTTGGCGACTGTAACGCCGTCCTTGGTGATGGTTGGTGCGCCGAACTTCTTTTCTAAAACGACGTTGCGGCCGCGCGGCCCAAGGGTAATCTTCACCGCGTCGGAAAGCATGGTGGCACCGCGCAGGATAGCCCGTCTCGCTTCCTCCTCAAATCTAATATCTTTAGCTGGCATCGTTCCTCCTTACTCCACAAGCGCCATGACGTCGTCTTCGCGCATGAGAAGGTATTCCTTACCCTCGATTTTGATCTCGGTTCCGGCGTACTTGTTGAATAAAATGACGTCGCCCGGCTTTAGTTCGAGGGGGATTAACTTGCCTTTATCATCCTTGCGTCCCGGACCGACCTCTATCACCTTGCCCTTCTGCGGCTTCTCTTTGGCGGTGTCCGGGATAATGATCCCGCCAACCGTTTCCTCTTCTTCGGTACGCTCAACGAGGATTCTATCCTGAAGCGGCTTTATCTTCATCGTTGATCCTCCTTCGTAATGTTTGACACAATCTCTCTTATAGTTGCCCGTCGGGGCTTCGTTTTTTATGAATCCCAGACCTTTGAAACTTCGGCCTGCGGCTGACAGATATAACCACAAACCTGCCTCATGGGCAGAGCAGGATTTGAACCTACGACCTCCTGCTTGTAAGGCAGGCGCTCTAGCCAACTGAGCTATCCGCCCACTCATGTTTTTGAATTATAGGGAAGTTAGCCGCCTCGTCAAGTTGACTGTTTAAGTATTTCCCTAAATAGTTGGGGTTGTCAAATGTCTCTGGACACTTACTCTGGGAAGCAATCAATCAACCCAGTATGAAATTTTACAATCGGGTAAAGCCTCTTGAAGTTCGGCTATCCCCTGACGAGTCACCTTGGTTTTAGCAAGATTCAACTTCTTGAGATTAGTAAGTCCCTCAAGGTGTTTTAAGCCTTTATCTGTGACAGGCGTATCAAACAGCGAAAGCGATCTCAGATTGGTGAGGTGAGATATTTTCTCAAGCCCCCGATTACCTACCCTTGTTTCCCCCAAATCCAGTTTTCTCAGTTCTGTCAATCCCGAAAGATGGCGTAACCCTGTACTTGAAACCCGAGTTTCCATCAGTCCCAACACCTCTAGCCGGACCAATCCAGAGATATGCCTCAGCCCGGAATTCCCCACCTTGGTGTTCGATAAACCCAACTCCCTGAGATGGATCATATCCTTCAGATAGCGCATACCAAAGTCATCAACATCAGTTATACCCAAGTGGAGTACTCTCAGTTCGGTCAACCCTTTCAGGTGTCTTATGTTGAACCCTGTAACATCCAACCCTTCAAGATAGAGCTCCTCCAGTCCTGAAAGCTCTCCGATATGTCGCAGCGACAAGTCGGGAAAAGAATAAACCGAACACCGCAGTCTTTTCAACTTTGGGAACGCCTTAAGATGCTTGAAGTCTGAGCCGCCCAAACCCATATATGTATGATAGATGTTAAGCTCTCTTAATTCTGAAAGGTTCTTTAGGTGCGCCAAGCCTTCACCGCTCACTTGGGTAAAGGAAAGATCAAGCACCCTGAGATTTGTAAGACCCTCAAGGTTCTTTATCCCTTCATCGGTTATCCCAGGGCTGTACTGGGATTTTTTTCTTGAACGCCTTAACGACAACAATTGAAGTTTTTTTAACCCCGACAAGGCAGGCAAATAGTCATCGTCAAACCTATGGGTATTCAAGACGGCGAGGTTAGGGAACTTCTCCAACTGCAAAACCTGCTCCGGTCTCACAATAGCTGTGGTTATCAAGAATGGTTCGGGCACACTGTCGGCTGGAACGTATCGCAGATCAATACCGCAGGGAACGTCGTTAATATTTAGAAGATGATACTCATCTAAATAATAATCAATAGTATCCTCTCCTTGCCAAAGGTAGACATAGGATATCTTTGTGCCCCCATTATTCCGCCGCATGCTGTCTATATAACCGTCAACGCATTCAATCCAAAAGTGATCTGTTCCAGGTTCCCAATAGGTTATGTCCACTGTATCTTTGAGCTTGTTTCTGTGGTAAACCTCCATCCATTTTTTCTCACGGGGTTCCTCTGTGACCTGCGGTGAGGGAGAGGGTTTCTTACCACAGAACACCGCGGTTCCAATAACCGCAAAGGCGACAGCCAGCACTACGCTTTTCTTTAACATGTATCCTCCTTTTTTGCTTATTATATCAATGAAACATTTGTTGTCAAGGCTACAACCCTCACTGTTAAGCTGAAGTACCCTGAGTTCCGGAAAGCCTTCTATGTAGGTCCATTCGTCTGCATCTAAATTTTGTCAAGTATACCCTCTGGTTACTGGGGGAGCTTCTAAACCGAGATATCACATCCCGGCAGTGCTTTTTGCAACCTCTCAACCCCGGCATCGGTGATCTTCGTGGATCTGATATCCAGATACTTGAGGTTAGTAAGAGAGGCAAGCAGAGCCAGGTCTGAATCCGAGACCTCGGTGCCGGCCACTCCCAGTTGTTCAAGACCGCTAAGACCGGCAAGGTATTTGAGTCCGGCCC
>NJBO01000042.1 GCA_005223075.1 candidate division TA06 bacterium B3_TA06
TTCTCCTCAGGCGCCTTGTCAATCTCATCAAAAGGCGTAAATTTAGCTCCGCCCGCAAAGCCCAACACCTTGGTTATCGCCGCTGTCAACGTGGTCTTACCGTGATCCACGTGACCTATAGTTCCTACGTTTATGTGCGGCTTCGATCTGTCAAACTTGGCCTTCGCCATTTGCTTTCCTCCTTGCAAGATTACGTTTACAAGCCCACGGCCAGAATTGAACTGGCGACCTCATCCTTACCAAGGATGTGCTCTGCCGACTGAGCTACATGGGCGTTTTGCAAAATCACAAGACGAACTTAAATTATATAGATTCCTCTGTCTTTGTCAACCCTAGCGAATCAGCATTACATGGTCTCTTCGCCCCCAGAAGAGCCTCTGGAACGAAACCTCCTCTCGTGTCCCTTGATTTACTCCAGATGTAAAATAATAGTGGATTTAACGCCCATGTCAAGGCTGTGTAGTTCGTGCGCCGATAGATAGTTACCTCGGTTGATAAAGGTTTTGGGAAAAGCGACTCCGAATAAAACCCTATATTCTCCCATAGCCCTTCAGCAGACGCAAAGCCTCAAGGACAGCCTGCACCTCGTAGCCCTCCTCCCCTTCTTCGGGCTGCCAGCTTCCATCTGTTTCCTGTTTACTCTCAAGTGCAGTAATACAGCGACTTACAAGAGGATGGGAAGCTTCGAGAGCCGCATCGCGAAGGCACCGCAGAAGCCAACATAGATACCCTGCATCCCACTCCTCAGCCCTGCATTCAGATTCGGTTACTGCAAGAGCCTTTCTGAACGGCTCGGAGTCTTTACCAGGATAGTAGGCAAATAGAACCAGCGCGTCCCAGGTAGCGCGAAGATAGCCTGTAAGCCTGCCTGAGGACTCCTGATGAGCCATGAGGAACTCCGCTGGGCAGGCTTTGCTTTTCGGGGACTCAGCAAAACCGAAGCGAAAGAGCCGGTGAGCACAATATGCCGTGAGCCAAACACGTGTCTTGAGCCTGCCTGGTGTGAGCCAGTCAGGTGGATCAAGCTCTTTGATCTCCTCAACCTCGTCCCAGCCGCCGTCAGGTCTCTGATGTCTGAATATGAACTCAATCGCCCGATCGAGCATCTCATCGGTGCGGATCGATAAGTCGTCGAACCAGCTCAGCAGGTAGGCCGTATCGCAGACCGTGCTCACGCTGCGCCCGGGCAGCCAGTACGAGAACCCACCATCCGCAAACTGAAGCTGAGAAAGTTCTTCAAGAACCGATTTAGGACAAGGCTCCTGGTAAAGGATAGAAGCCAGCCTTGCCTTTTCTATGGCATCACCGCGCGATTGGACATAAGAGATTGCTTTATCGATACTTACCATTATCCTCCTAATGTGATGTTATCTCAGCAGGATCACCTTACGGATAGCCGATCGAGCGCCCAATGAAATGCGGATGAAGTAGACACCGGTTGGTGCAGTATCACCCCAGGTGATTGTACCGGAAGCGTCAACAGACTTCAACTCATCCACCTTGCGACCTGCGACGTCGAAGATAGAGGCGGAAAAGCCCTGCGGGTAGTTGGAGTATTTAAGGATGATCTTCGGTCCGCAGGAGGAGATAAGTCCCCAGGAGGGTGAGGCTTGTGCAGGTTTATCCTCGATAACACCGGTGTAGGGCGTGCCCTGGAAGGAAACGGTCTTAGGGTTGGTTGACCAGAGGGGTTCTTCATCCTTGGTGGTGTAGAAGCTGGCCACGTATCGGGAGCTATCGTCGCACATCCACTCTGAGAACTTTATCAAGATCGAGTCGCCCGGTTCAACCTCGTAGCTCACCCAGTATTTGACGTGGTAGGGCGGTGAAAGATAGGCACAAGCCGCCGAATCCCCGGACCAAGGCCATATCTCGCAGTGGCAGTAGAAGTCCTGGATAGGATATGTGCCGGTGTTCTTGAACCAGGCCGCAGGTATCATATAATCAACGGTGTCACCCTCTTGAGGATTTAGGATTTCCCTGGGCTCACCCTCGTACCACACCGTATCGCCGTACTCGTTGGTCTTGAGAAGCCATAAGTCGCCTCCCCCCGGCCCTCCACGATTCCGCTCTCCCGCGATTATATAACCACCGTCTTCAGTCTGATGTACCGAGTAGCCCCAAGCCACATAGTCTTCACCATATTCCCAAGTCCAGAGGGTATCGCCCACTGAATCTGTCTTGATGAGCCAAAGGTCTCCTGATGGATAATACCACCCTTTTACCCCACTAATAATGTAGCCGCCGTCAGTGGTTTTCCCAACAGAACATCCCATATCCAAATCTAGAGTTCCCCAGCTGCGCGTCCACAAAGTGTCACCCGTCGAATCTGTTTTTATCAGCCAAAAATCAAAGCCTGCTACATCTTGTTCTAAGCTTCCTACGACTACATAACCGCCATCAGAGGTCTGCTGGGCATATGGCCCCGAAAACAATAAAATACTTTTACCGAACTTTTTACTCCACAGGCTATCACCATTAGCATCAGTTTTCATCAACCACAGCTGGCTTTCACCGGTTATCCCCGCAATTCCGCTTATAATATATCCACCGTCGGAAGTTTCACAAACCGAGGTTCCCTTGCCCTGAATATCGTCTCCCCCATAGGGTTTCGTCCATAGGGTGTCCCCAAGTGAATCCGTCTTCAGAAGCCATAGATCCTGTTCATAAGGATTCGGCAAGTCGTCATCTTTGCATCCTACGATAATATAGCCTTCGTCCGTAGTCTGACGTACGCACCTGCCCCAATCTTTACCTTCTTCCCCGTATGTTTTAGCCCAAACGCTATCGCCTGAGGCATCGGCCTTAAGCAGCCACAGGTCATTTTCTAAACTGCCGACCAGGATATAACCACCACCTGAGGTCTGCTGTACCCATCTTCCTGAACCATCGTAGATTCGTGTCCACAGGGTGTCACCCCACCTGTCGGTTTTAAGGAGCCAACATAAGACCCCATGGGTAATTCCGCTTACGATGTAGCCCCCGTCGGTAGTGGACTGAATGCAATAGGCGTAATCATCGTAATTCTCATAACCATAAGTCTTCGTCCAGCCGTAGCTTGTTAAAGGAACCACCACAATTGCTGCGGTGATTATAAAAGGCTTTAAGAACTTCACCGTCCACCTCCTTATGTTAGTTTGCACTAAAAGGATAGTCCATCCCCCCCGCTTGTCAAGGGTCAGGAGTCCTCGCGCTCGACCTTGAGCGTCATGCCGTCCATATCCACAACCTTGACCTTTGTGCCCTTCTTGATCTTGCCGGATGCGGCAACAGCGGTCCAGTACTCGCCGCGGATGTAGACCGAGCCCTCGGGGTCAAGGTCACTTCGCGCCTCGCCCACTAACCCTACCATTCCCCTCTGGCCTGTGGTGGGTTTGCGCACGTGGGTTCTGACCGCAAGCCAGATTATGAGTACGAACAACGCAACAACAAGCCCCATAATGGTGATTATCACAGGCCAGGATATCCCGTAAAACGAAGGGGTTGACTGAAACATAAGCAACGTTCCTAAAACCAACGACACTATCCCTCCTATGGTTAGCATCCCATATGAGGTGATCTTCACCTCCAGGATGAAAAGTATAAGTGCCACGGCAATAAGCGCCAACCCTGCGTAATTGATGGGCAGCACCTGAAGTCCGTAGAACGCAAATATCAAAGCGATTATACCGACAACGCCAGGGATGATAGAACCGGGATTCTGAACCCACGCTATAACCCCGTAGATGCCGATCATTAAAAGGATGTAGATAAGGTTCGGGTTGGCCAGCACCCGCAAGAGCCTCTCGTACCAGCGCAAACCGATCTCGATCTCCTCGGCGTCGGCGGTTTGCAAAACCACCTCGCCCTCGGGCATCTTGACCTTATGACCGTCGAGCTTTTCGAGTAGTTCTTCGAGTGAAGAAGCGATGTAGTCGATAAGTCCCAGCTCGAGCGCCTGGTTGGCAGCCGCTGAGATTGACTCGCGCACCGCGCGTTCTGCCCAGTCAGGGTCTCTGCCTCGCTCCTCGGCGAGCGATCGGATAAAAGCCACCGCATCGTTCTCTATCTTGCCCATCATGATCGAGTCGGGTTGCTGGCCTCCCATGGCCACCGGATGAGCCGCACCCATGTTGGTGCCCGGAGCCATGGCCGCCACGTGAGCGGAGAGCATGATGAATACCCCTGCCGAGGCAGCGCGGCCACCCACAGGATAAACGTAACCCACCACAGGGATATCCGAGGCCATGATCTTCTTAACGATCCTGCGCATGGACTCGTCCAGCCCGCCAGGGGTGTCGAGCTTGAGCAGGATGAAGTCAGCATCAAGCTCCTCGGCTTTATCTATGCCGTTGGCGATGTAGCGATCGGACACCGGGCCTATGGTCCCCTCGAACTCAAGCACCACGTACTTGCTCGCAGCAGGATAGGCCAGAACGGGCAGGAGGAATAAAAGGAGCCGAAAGTGTCTCATCGTTATAGCTTAGCCCAAAATCTTAAAGAGTCAAGCAGTCTACTTGGATGCGTTGTCGTGACTGAGGCGATGGTTTAACATAGTAATCCCCCCTTTATCCCCCCTTAGCAAGGGGGGCTTGGGAGGTTGTCCCCCCTTCTATAAGGGAGGTAGCCGCTCCCTAGGAGCGGACGTAGGGATTCAACGTTACTTCCACCATAAGGTTCACGGACCTAAAGCTCGATCCCTATGAGACTTGTCATTTCAAGAAGTCGTTGTGAATGAGATGCATCAAAAATCTTGCTATCCCCTTCTCTTTGCCAACTATGTGTGAATCCGGATATTTCTCTTTGAGTACTTCGATTAAGCGTTTAATAACATCATTTACTTCCATCAGCTCAATTCCATTTTCGACACAAAACTTATGCAACCTATCCCAAGGGCCATTCCCTCTGCTCTTTTCCGGTTTGCCAGTCGTGACAAAAATCTTCTTCACTCTAATTTTACCTTTGTCCAAAAAGGGGTATTTCCCGAAGATATGAGTTGGAGCGTAATGGAATCTATCTTTTAGCCGGTCAAATCCTTTCTGCTCATTCTCTTTGGAAGGACCCCACCAAGATTGGCACTCTATATGTATCAACTCATCACCTTTGATGGCTATGACATCAATATCTGAATGCCCCGGAACTCGGCGATTTGCCGTTTTCGGCATTGGTAAGTCTTCATTTTCAACAACCATATACCCCTCCAACTTATAGAGATGGGAAATGATGTCTTCTACCCAATTTAAACCCATGCTTATTCTCCTTCTGAGAGATTCGATTAATAACTCTTCACTCTTTTCTTTGTTCTCCCGTCAGTGTTCTTGGCATGGCGAAGGAACCAACAGTAAAACAAAGGCAAAAACAGCTCCTATGCGGATGGTTCAACAAAGCCATTGTTTTTCGCAACTTCTTTTTCAGAAGCCGCCATGCCAAGATGTATTAAATTTAGTCCAAAGTTGATTCTTGTCAAGCTCTATCAAGGTTGACGCTCACCAAATTTTCGCTAGAGTTGCAGAATGGCTAATCAACGGAGTTCAACAAAACCGGCACTGCGAGCGTCACGATTTTGAGGAGTTGTTTTGATCCATAGCACACGTAATCCACACAGAATCTGCACCTGGGATAAGGAATCCTCCCTTGCAGGAGCTACTACCCACAACACATCCATAACTCCGCCTACATCTATATAACGTTCGTTAAGAACAGATTCAACTTGACACCCCACCAAAAGTTGTGTATATTTAGACAACGCAAGTTAAACGACAGTCTCGCCGTCCGAGAAGAAGACTAACATGAGACGCAGTTGGTTGCGTAGTACACATTATGCGTGGAAATTTCCACGAGATAGCGGGACAGAATCCTGGTCCTGTGGAATATTTGGTATTTATTCTACAGGGCTGGCTGTGAGGCACTCAAAAGGAGGATAGAATGAAAAGCTTATTGAAGGCGTTGTGCGGGTTGGCTCTTGCTTTTGGCTTGATATGGGCCAACACCTATGACGGTCCGGCTATCATCTGGGAGAAGACCTACGACTCAGGCGCCAAGGATGTGCCCTCGGGTGTGG